>JALQXX010000009.1 GCA_023262965.1 Candidatus Marinamargulisbacteria bacterium | reverse complement strand
CTCAAACCGATATATGGGATCATTGGTTATGGCAACCGTGTAGGTGATGACATTGATGGTTGTCACCCTTATTGTATCCGCCACGGCATTATTCGACAGCGTCATAGCATGGGTCGGCTCAAAAGGGGTCAGTTCATGAACCTCGCCATCTGCCGTATGCACCCGAATCCAGTTTGCCCCCACATACTGCCACAAATACCGCTTATTGGTCTGCAATGGAATGGGGGTAGTGGCCGGATCAAACGCCGGCACCTGAATATGCCCATCCGGATCTGTAATGGTGACCTGCACAGGCGATACCGATGCATCCACAATAACCCGGTACTCCGGATTATCCACGTCAATTATATACGGTGTGTACGTAAACAGACTATCTTCATACGCATCGGTTATGTACACATCATAAAAAAGGATCGGATCCACCACAGGTTCAATGTGAATCGACGTGACGTATTCCCCCAAAAACTCACTATTGGAATACGCTTGCCACACCATGGTGGTTGTTCCATAGTGATTTCGAGCCGATGTATAGCGAATACTACCGACGTTACTTATATAAAAAATACTGTTTTTTTCAATAACGGTGGTCCCATTGGTCAATACACCGCGATCTGGCAGTGACACAACTTTTATTTTTGTTACAAATTGAGGTAATTCATTGAAAAATGTATTGGTTAATACCAACGCCCTATCTTCTTGCGCATGAATGGTGGACACATCCCCCAAATCCATTGACTGGCCCCAGGCCAATCCGGTCACACAAATAACACTAACCATGCCACACATGTATCGACTTATCCACTGTACCCAAATCGGCTGTTGTTTACGCCACCAAAACCACCCGGCCATATTGGGTTATTCCCCCCTCCTACATCCCGTAAACATGGACGACTAGGCCATTGCCAGTATTTTTTTTAAATAACGTCCGGTTTCGGAGTCTGGGTGATTCGCAATCACTTCAGGCGCGCCTTCACAGACAATCTGCCCCCCATAAGCCCCACCCCCAGGCCCCATATCCACAATATAATCGGCACACTTAATAACGTCCAAGTTATGTTCAATAACCAAGACCGTATTTCCAACATCCACCAATTCTTGAATCACCTCCATCAAGCGATTAATATCATCAAAATGCAAGCCGGTCGTTGGCTCATCCAACAAATATAGGGTCTTTCCGGTACTGCGTTTACTCAATTCTTTGGCCAACTTAATGCGTTGAGCTTCGCCCCCACTCACTGTTGTTGCAGACTGCCCTAAAGTAATATACCCCAACCCCACCCGCTTCAATACCGTCAACCGATTGTGAATATAAGGAATCTTGTCAAATACATCCAAGGCCTGATTAATGGTCATATTCAACACATCATTAATATTGTGGCCCTTAAATCGAATACCCAAAATCTGATCATTAAATCGCTGACCTTTGCAGGTTGTGCAAGTTACAAAAATATCAGTCAAAAAATGCATTTCAACTTTAGTCACACCGGCTCCCTGGCAGGTTTCACAGCGCCCACCACGCACGTTAAAGCTAAAGCGACCGGGCTTAAAGCCATTCATTTTGGATTCCGGCAACTCCGCAAACACATCCCGGATCGCCGAAAAAAAGCCAACATAGGTGGCGGGATTGGATCGCGGGGTTCGACCAATAGCCGATTGATCAATTGTAATAACATTATCAATCAATGAAGCCCCTTCAAGGGAATTGTAGCCCTGCGGTTGTCCCGGACGATGGTGCAACTCTCGAAGAATGGCTTCGCGCAATGTGTGGTAAACCAGCGTGCTTTTTCCGGAACCGGACACGCCGGTAACACAGGTTAAGGTCCCCAAAGGCAGCCGGAAGGTAACCTTTTTTAGGTTATTGGCCGATGCCCCATGCAACACAATTGTGTGATCGGGATGGCCATTTCGCCGTTTCGTCGGCACCTGAATGCGTCGTTCTCCCGATAAATACTGGCCAGTAATCGATGCCTTGTTTGTCAAAAGGGATGCCAAATCCCCGTTATGAACAATGTGCCCACCCGATTGGCCCGCTAAGGGACCAATATCCACCACATGATCGGATGCACGAATGGTATCTTCATCGTGTTCCACAATAATCACGGTATTTCCCAAATCCCGCAAATGCTTGATCGTGGCAATTAATTGGTCATTGTCCCGCTGATGCAAGCCAATACTGGGTTCATCCAATACATACAGAACGCCCGTTAACCCCGACCCAATCTGCGTGGCCAACCGAATGCGCTGATGTTCCCCTCCCGACAGGGTATTGGCACGTCGATTGAGTGTTAAATAATGCAAACCCACATTATCCAAAAACGCTAACCGCCCCCCTATTTCCTTAATCAATTGGCTAGAAATCTGCTGCTCTTGGGGACTTAAATCCAAATTATGGATCCAGTTTTTGGCATCCGAAACCGCCATATCCCCCAATTCACCAATACTAACGCCCCGAATTTTAACAGCCAAGGCTTCTTGGTTCAAACGATGCCCATGACAAGCATCGCAGTCCCGAGACACCATTGTGCTCTCGTAATGGGAACGGGCCAATTCGGAATCGGTTTGAACATGCCGCCGACGCAATAAATTAATAATCCCTTCCCATCCGCGCGGCTTGAATGGAAACCCGCGTTTGGATGGCTGAATCTCAATTTCATCGCCATATCGACCGTATAATACAAACGACCGTTCTTTATCGGTTAATTCAGCCATTTCTGCATTTAAATGAATCGGGATATCCAATGCATGAGCATCGGCTTGAAAACGAACCATATAACTCGATGCATTCACATTAATGCAGCTACTCAGCGCATCCGCAACCGTTTCCCCGTCCCTAAACATGGTATCGGGATCAAATGCCATCACATAACCCAACCCTTTGCAGTGACTGCAGGCCCCAATCGGGGAATTAAATGAAAACAGTCGCGGTGTCAGCTCCGAAATAGTAAACTGATAATCGGGGGATACAAAATGCTCGGAAAAGGTTCGGAATTCATCCGTATCGGGGCACCATACCATCAATAACCCTTTTGATTGCTGAATGGCTAATTCAACAGCCTCAAACAATCGCCCCTGGTTTTCGGGGATATTATCAATACGATCAATGACCAACTCAATGGTATGCTGATTGTTTTTTGGGAGACGCCCACAGTCTTCCAAACGCTTGATCGTACCGTTGACACGTACCCGTGCAAACCCTTGTCGCATTAATTGTGAAAACAACACATGAAACTCCCCTTTTTGCTGGGTTATCAAGGGCGCCATAATCACCAATCCCTTACCCGGATGCCATTGATACAGTTCATTAGCCATATCCTGAACCGATTGTTTGGCAACAGGATTCCCGCTGATCGGACAATGCAAGACCCCAATATTGGTGTACAGTAACCGCACATAATCTTGAATCTCCGTCACGGTTCCCACCGTTGATCGTGGATTGGTAGATGCATTTTTTTGATCAATGGATATGGCCGGGGACAATCCCTCAATCCGATCCACATCCGGCTTGTCCAATTGCTCCAAAAACTGCCGCGCATATGCCGACAATGATTCCACATACCGTCGCTGCCCTTCCGCATAAATCGTATCAAATGCCAATGAGGACTTCCCGGAACCCGATAATCCCGTAAACACAACCAAGGCATTTTTGGGTATCGCCAACGATACATTTTTTAGATTATGGGAACGTGCCCCCGTTACTGTAATATGATTCATGCGACGCCTTTCAAAAAGAGTTCCAAGAGCTGCAAACCCGACTCCCCGCTTTTTTCCGGATGAAATTGTACCATAAGTTGTGTACTAGTCGCGATAGCTGAAATAAAATGCCCCCCATAATTGGACATAACCATACCCGGAATTGGCGTATCCGGCACCGGCAAATAAAAGGAATGAACAAAATAAAAATAATGCCCCTCAAACGCGCTCAACACCGAGGGCGTCTCGGGTGCCGCTAAGGCATTCCAGCCCATATGCGGCACACTCAAACCCGCCCCAGAAAATAGCTTAAAATGCCCCTGTTTAACACAAAGCCCCTGTGTTCCCGGCGATTCATCGGATCCGTCAAACAACAATTGAAATCCCAAACAAATGCCGATGAATGGCCGCCCCGATTGTATATACGCTTTTAAAGAATCCCGAATACCCATGGCATTTAAAGCCGCCATCGCGGGACCAAACGCCCCTTGCCCCGGAAAAATAACCACATCCGCCTGGTCAAAATCATCGGATCGGGATCGATACACCGAATGCCCCAAGGTTGATATAGCGTTATGGACGCTTTGAATAGTACCGGTACCATAATCAATAATTGCGCATTTCACACTTGTATTGTATCGAAAAAGCCTATGACTGACAAAGTAATTTGAATACCCCCTAAAAAAAGGAGGCGGCCCTTAGGCCGCCAGGTGTGATGAGATTACAATATCAATATTAAAATAATCATGCCAAATTAACAAGTATTTTTTTTAAAAAAAAATGTATATTGTACATATTAGTGTGCACGAAGTGCATTTTTTTGATTGAAATGCCCCGAGTCACCTCCTTAATCAGCCCCCCACTATATTAGGCTAATGTGCTAAATTCGCCCGAATCATCATTGCGACGCGCATCTTTTTGATACGTTGGATTACGATTAAATACATTATCAATGTGCTGATTTAATAAATCCGGGTCGTTAAAATCGGCGTGTCGGACATTCAATGCCGGATTGTTTGCCTGCGATTCTCGAATATTCTTAACCGAAAATGCCGTGTCGGACACAACATTCAAGGGAACACGGCGGGCCCGTTGATGGCCAATTACCTGATATGCCGCAAAATCCGGGTTATGAAAATCTCTTAAACTAATAATAAATAAGTATTTTTGAATATGGGTCAGATCTTGCTGGGAAGGTATCGCCGCACCTTTTGGATGGGAATGATAGCTGCCATAATAGGTTAGTCCATGTTTAGCAAAAAACAAATGAGCCCGCTCAATATCCACGGATGACATGGCAAATATGTCGGTTTTGTTGGAATAATCCTGATTGAATACCGGGTGAACCGCCGTAATAGTGTAGTCCTTCCCCCCGACAAAGCCACCCGATTCGTAAGGATAATTTTTTTGAACCTGATTAATAATCAAATTGTAATGACGCTGCGTAATTGAGAATTCAGGAAAATTCATAAGATCCCCCCCACAAACTACATTGCCGACGCCACGGATCGTGTCTGTTGAATAATCGACTGAATACCCTGTTGCCCCAATGCCAAACACTGTGTCAATTGCGCCTGTGTCATTAATTGATGCTCGGATGTGGCCTGTACTTCAATAAAGTGGCCCGCATCGGTCATCACCAAATTCATATCCACATCCGCCTGCGAATCTTCAACGTAATCCAGATCCAAAACGACATCCCCATGAACAATACCCAAACTCACCGCCGCAACATAATGCTGTATGGGATTAGTAGCAATCTGGCCCTCGCGTAATAACCGCTCAACCAAATCCTGCAACACAATCATCCCACCAGTAATTGCCGTTGTTCGGGTCCCTCCATCCGCCTGAATCACATCGCAATCAATAATAATGGATCGCTCACCCAATGCGGCCATGTCCACAGCAGCGCGTAAGGAGCGGCCAATTAACCGCTGAATTTCCATGGTCCGTCCGGATGGATAGCCCCGGGACACATCTCGCCGAATACGTTCCGCGGAGCTGCCCGGCAACATGGCATACTCCGCTGTTAACCACCCTTTTCCCGTATCTTTTAAAAACCGTGGGGTTGCTTCTTCAATGGTTCCTGTACATAGTACTCGGGTTTTTCCTACCGATACCAATGCAGACGATACCCCATTATCTAAAAAATTTTTTTCAACGCGAATGGGTCTCAAATCGTTGTATTGTCGCCCGTCATGTCTCATGTGTGTCTCCTTTCATTTGACTCAATTGTTTTTCATGAATTAATTTTCGCCCTTCTGCAATATTTTTTTCCATTCGAATAACATTTTGCTGCAACTTGGTTATCGCCAACTGCAACCGTGATAATATGCCATCCGCGTAATCATGCGCTTCTTTTTTTAAGCGAACCATGTCTTTGTGTACCGTGACAATTTCGTGCCGAGTATCATGTAGCATTTTATCCGACACCTCTGTATCAATGGGAACAATCGCTTGCGCCGTATCTTCCATGCTCTGAATCACCGATTGCACCTTGGTTAATAACGTTGCCAGTTCATCCGCATTGACCATGCGATGACGCGATAAAAAGGGCCGTTTTGCGTGATTGGTCAAGGCGACCATTGAATACACAATACCTTTAAGCGTTTCCACCAAACACCTCCTTCAATCGTTGATTGACATACGGCGGAACATAGGCCGATACATCCCCTTTATATTGCGCAAACTGTTTAACCATCCCAGATCCAATATCACTATAGGCACTATCCGTCATAAAATGAACGGTATCGATACGTGAATCATACTGACGAAGCACGCGAGCTAGGCGACTTTCATATTCAAAATCACGCATTGAGCGAATCCCTCGAACCAAGGTAAATACCTGCTTTTTACGCACCCAATCCACCAACAATCCCCTATACCCCTCTACTGTCACCGTTGAAAACGATACGCTTTTACGAATCAAGTCCACACGATCATCCGTGGAAAAAAGCGGCGATTTGGTGGCATTATCCAACACACCAATACACAGCCGTCCAAACACCGCCAGAGCACGTTCAATAACATGAATGTGCCCATAAGTAATGGGGTCAAAGCTTCCAGCATACAAGGCACATGCGTTCATCATCGTTTCTCATCATTGTAGCCAATCCACTGGGAAATAACAATCCTATTCCCCAAAGGCGTAAAGATATTCATTCCCCCTCACAAATACGGCAATATTGACGCCGGAACATAGTCATGAATGGGTTTTTGATGATGCAACATAATCCGAAGCCGTGTCGAGGAAATGGCCGGTGGATACCATTCATGAATCCGGATACGACCCTTAAATGGGGCCAATTCGGGCGGAAAGCACCCCAACAATCGCTGATGATCAATGCCCTCTCGCAAGACAACCAAGAGGTGACATACCGCCAAAATATCGGCATACCGCCGCCATCGATGAAACTGATACAACTGATCAAACCCCACCACAAGAGTCATCGTCTCCACGCCATATACCTTGAGAAAATGCGTCACCGAATCAATGGTGTAGGATGGCGATTGCCGACGCGATTCGTAGTCGGATAGGTACACGCGATCGTTTTTCCCCCATACTGCATTCACCATCTGCCATCGCTTTTCCCACGAAAAAAACGTCGATGTTTTGTAAACGGGCGTTCCGGTTGGCACCACCACCAACTGGTCCACATCGGTAACGGCCAATATATGATCCACTATCGCAACATGACCGTTGTGAAGCGGGTCAAATGCACCCCCAAATACGGTCAGATTCATTTAATAAGACGCCTTTCGTGATATCACTACCCCAAGTGTTTTAATTAAAATCATGATGTCCATCATCAACGACCAATGATTAATATAATACAAATCGTATTGTAATTTATGCTCTGGTCGCCGGGTCAACACCGAACGACCATTGATTTGTGCCCACCCGGTAATGCCAACGGGAACGGCATGACGCCGATCAAAGTGGGGAATGGATTGCGAAAATTGCGTCACAAAAAAGGGCCGTTCTGGACGAGGGCCAACCAAACTCATATCCCCTTTTAATACATTCCATAATTGCGGCAATTCATCCATGGACCATTGCCGCATCCACTTGCCCCCTGGAATATAGCGGGGGTCTCCCGTTTCATCCACCATAACCGGTCCAGATGATCCTTCTGCCTGTGGAATCATGGATCGAAATTTAATCATATCAAACACCTTGCCATGCTCACCGACCCGCTTTTGTTTGTAAAAAATAGGGCCCTGCGGTGATACAAGAAGAATCCACGCCGCAACCACCAAACCGAGGGGCCATACGACCATTAGACTCAAGGCACTAACCATAATATCGATCCCCCGCTTTAACCATCGTGACGGGGTATTCGCATTGGGATACTGTATGGTAACCATAGGGATGCCATCAAAGAGCGCTGGCCTGGCAAACGCCTTCTCCATCACATCATCACCCAAGACATGTAGCGTAATGCGGTTTTGAATGCAATCGTTCTGTATGGAATAACAATCCGCAGGATCAACATCATTTGATACCAAAAAAACGGTGTCCACACGATGCTTCCCACACTGCTCCATTAATGTATCCACCGTGCCCAACCATACAAATTGGTGGGTCAGGTGATAATGAATCGCCTCGGGGCGTGACCGCCCCAAAAACCCGATACAATGATGGCCCAAACCCGGATAGATAACCATACGTTCACCCACATCTTGCGCTTGGGGACTGGTTCCCACAATTATAGTGCGATGCCCCCCCCATCCATTTTTATGAACCCATTCCTTTAAAACCATCATCCCCATACGATTTACGATCAGTAGTCCCATGGCGATTAGCCAAAAATACCCCATCACCTGCCGTGATGCGGGCAAGATGGGGATAAAAAATTGTATCATAAGCACAACCGCTACGGCCATTGTTACAGCTTTTACAATGCGTATACCCCCCTGAATTGCCGGCAAAATGCCCCGTTCGGATTGGTATCCCCCCATAAATCCAATGGCTAAAATTGTAATACTCATCACAATCCACAATCCCCCTATGTAAGGCTCAATTTGCGCATGGTACTGGGTACGATCTACGGGCATATGCGCCACATATTCCATGACAAAAGGCATCTTGAACGCCATAATATAAGCCCCCACAAAGGCAATGGCACTACCTAAAATATCTCCCAGGAGTGTGATACTAACCAGCCCCGCTACAATAGGGAATCGAACTCGGATTTCAAATCCCTTTCCATAAGATCGTGAATAATGGTTGTAGGCGAAGCACCCGCATCAAAAAATAGACGGCCAACGGCTGAAATAATTGGAACATCCAGGGATTCGTGACGAATGGTATCATACAATAATTGAATGGTCCGAACACCCTCGGTTTCCCCGGCGAATGTGGCATCCCTAACCGCGGGATTGGATCGCTTTGCGGTCATGTATTGGTAACCGTATTGCCAATTTCGGGATTTGGACGAAAAACAGGTCGCCACCAAATCCCCCAATCCCGATAAGCCCCCGACGGTCTGTGGTTGCGCACCAAAAAAATCGGCTAATCGATTCAGTTCCGTCAACCCACGGGTGACTAAGGCGGCTTTTGCATTTTCCCCATACCCCATGGCGTCCAAACAACCCGCTGCAATCGCAAATACATTTTTAAAAATGCCACCACATTCCACCCCACGAACATCGGTGGATGTGTATACCCGAAAATAGGTATTGCTCAACACATTTTGTACATATTCGGCATGCGCACGATCCGTAGCGGCCACAACCGAGGCGGCCGGTTTACGCTGAGCAATCTCCAACGCCAAATTAGGGCCTGATACCACCGAAATAGGCCCCGAAAATCGCCTGCCTACCCACGTTGAAATAAACCAGTCCGGCTCAATAATCCCTTTCGCCAATATTCCCACCCCACATGCAATCGCCGACCAATCGATACGATCCGCGTAGTCACACAGTTGCCGGGACGACAACCCCAAAACCACCCAGTCTGCGTCATAGCAATCCGCCATATCCAAGCACGGCTCAATCTTTGGATTCAGCGAAACCCCTGGTAATCGGTGATGGACCCGTTGCTCTGAAATAGACGTCGCAATCGATGGTGCGTAACACCATAATCGCACCCGATGGCCATTGTCTGCCAAGACATTGGCGAGGGCCGTCCCCCACGCACCCGCCCCAATCACCGAGACCCGTGCCGAAACCGGCGATTGAGCGGGATGGGGTATGGCTATCATGTGAGGGGCGGTTCAGTGCGCGTGATTAATCGATATATATTCGACCGATGTTTGACAATAACCGCTACACAAATGGGCAATGCCGCCCACACAATAACGGGAGCGATTCCGATGTATACCATGCTCAAGGGCATTACCACACAACCCACCAGGGATCCCACCGATACTCGCCGCGTGATAACAATAACCCCCACTACCACTGCAGCGGTTATGCCAAAGGGCACCGGCGCCAATACGGCAAACACCCCCGCTGTGGTCGCCACGCCCTTCCCCCCCTTAAATCCCAAATACAAGCTGAACATGTGACCTATAATGGCCGCATACCCAATGAGTACATCCACAATAATCGACTGAAATACGTACTGCGATAGCGCAACCATCGCCGCCCCTTTTGCGGCATCCAACAGCAAAACCCCCACAGCAGCCAACCATCCCATGGCCCGATACACATTCGTGGCCCCATAATTGCCCGATCCAATGCTACGTAAATCCACCCCCTTTATCCAGGCAAATAGCGCGGCAAAAGACACCGATCCCACCAAATAGCTCCCAACCAAAAGTACCCCAAACAACTCGGGAATGGGAATCATTCGGGATTCACCAATTCATCAAATACGTGTTCGGCTAAATATGAACTTCGCACCAAGGGGCCCGAAAACACATACCGAATCCCCGCATCCAACGCCAATTGCTTGTAATCCTCGAATTCCTGGGGGGTGTAATATTTTTTTACCGGCGCATTGTCTTTGGTGGGCTGAAGGTATTGCCCCAGAGTTAAAATATCCACGTTTTTCTGAGCCACATCGGCAAACGTCTGCACCAACTGATCATGGGTTTCCCCCAATCCCAACATAACCCCGGTTTTTGTGAGCACCTTGGGATTTTTAGACTTCACATAATCCAATACATCTAACGAACGGGTATAAATAGACCCTTTTCGGATACCCGGATACAAGGCCGGAACGGTTTCAATATTATGATTAATCACATCGGGTTTAGCCGCCATAACGGTATCAATGTCTCCTGTATTGCCTTGAAAATCAGGAATCAACACCTCAACTTTGACCAATGGGTACTGCTGATGTATCGCAGACACAATGGTTGCATAATGCGAGGCCCCCCCATCGGGCAAATCATCCCGATTGGGCGATGTTAATACTACAAATTTTAAATTCAACTGCTCAATTGCATGCGTTATTTGGTTTAATTCGCTTAAATCTGGAGGCATGGGCCGGCCGTGACGTACCGAACAAAACGCGCAGTTTCGGGTGCATACGGTACCCAAAATTAAAAATGTGAGAACCCCTTTTGAAAAGCACTCGCCCCGATTGGGGCATCGCGCCTCTTGGCAGATGGTGTTCGGAACCTCTTTATCTAACCAGCGCGATAACTTTTGAGTAGCACTGGCTTTTGTCCGAGACGATTTAAACCAATCCGGTAACCGAAGCGGAGCATCTGTAGGGGTCGTTTGCGATGACTTTGGCGTCGACATATACTGGATAATAGCAGCTGATTGGGGTTGGTTCAAGATGTACGATGCCCGCTCTTGATTCATAAACTGCGCTACGAAAGTGTTACAGCTATCTCAGTTTACATTTTATACAACGGTAGTACCGGGATAAAAATTCGTCATACGCATTCTTTTTTAAAAGCAATCCCATTAATTTCTACTTGCAACAATATTATCTATATGAAATAATTGATCCAGTTTAATTAATGAGATTTATATCGCCTGCCTTTTAACAACTTACTAAAATTAAAAAATATTAATATGAAAAATAATTTTTCAACATCGCCAATCTTTTTTCATGCCACTGCAAGGGCTTCCTCGACAAATACACACCATGCACCGGCATATCATTCCAATACTGTCTATCCAGAAGCGCAAAACACCACCTTGCAGGAGTCCCCTGCGGCTACATCACAACCTCATAACGCATTACTAGTGGCAAATGGCAACTACGACAAAAACATCGTTGTAGAAAAAATAAAGAATAAAACAATAATAAAAAATAGTCAAAAAATAATTGAAGGGGATCTAGAAATAGACCATTATTTGAATCTTCAATCATTGCCTGCCCCTATGCCACAGGTACAGGGAACCCTTTCTGTAAGAAATTGCCCCCGCCTAACCACGTTGCCTGAAGGACTGACGGTGGGTGCCCATCTTAATCTCAGTTATTGCCAGAGCCTAACCACGTTACCCGAAGGACTGACGGTGGGTGGCCATCTTGATCTCCGTTATTGCACACGCCTGACCACGTTACCCGACGGACTGACAGTGGGAGGCGATCTTAACCTCCATGGTTGCCACAGCCTAAAAACATTACCGAACAGACTGACGATGGGCGGCGATCTTATCCTCAGTAGTTGCACCAACCTAACCTCATTACCTAACGGACTGACGGTGGACGGCGATCTTATCCTCAGTAGTTGCACCAACCTAACCTCATTACCTAACGGACTGACGGTGGACGGCGATATTGATCTCCATGATTGCACCAACCTAACCTCATTGCCTAACGGACTGAGAGTGGGCGGCGATATTGATCTCCATGGTTGCACAAACTTAACCACGTTCCCCGAAGATATACGGAAGGTGAAGGATCTTACACTGTCCGGTTGTACCCGACTCACCAAGCTACCCAACAATCTCCACGTTGAAGAAACTCTCGACCTAGAAAATTGCGTTGGTATCACCACATTACCCAAAGGATTGACTATTGAAGGCGATCTGATCCTAACCGGGTGCATCAATCTTACCGCGCTACCCAACACAATAGATATGATTGGCAATGATTTATACCTAACTAATTGTACGAGTATCACCGAATTGCCTGAATGGGTATTTCATCTAAACAGCCAGAAATCCATACATTGTACAAACACGGGCATTTCATTGAATCGCCTAGCGGATTACAACAGTCGTCAAAATAGTCCCGAATACAGGGGGCCTCGACTACAATTTAGCATCAATGATTATCAATCAACAATCAATGTTTGTGCCGAAAACCTCACTAGCATTATATCCAATCTTGGCCATGCCGTTGTCCCAGCCCATCCTCTATGGGACTATGCCAAAACACAATCCGGCCCAGGGTCTGCATTCAATAGTCTCGCCATATTTTTGACTCGATTATGGAATGAATTTCCCGATGACTATCACCAAAACGATCTCACAAACACATTAAAGAAGGTCCTCATCCCCCTCTTTCAAAAAATGGAATCCGAGTACGCTGCAAAAAATGCGGATATGACCGCATGCACGTTGATTAATGGCGTTTTAAGCATTGCCTGCGAGTCCACGGAAACCTGTGTCGACCGTGTTAAGCTTGGGTATGTACAAATGCAACTTCTTGCCAACGATAATGCACTGGTATTCAGACGTACTGCGACTACCATTATTAATACCGTCAATAACATCACTAATTTACAAATAGTATTTGATTCCAGTACCAATCAATGGGTGCATCTATTGGATCATATTTTGAAGGGGGGCTATTCCACCGATTTGCAGGACGTAGCCACGTACACACTGAGACGTCTCCATGGCCTTAAAGAGGATAATTTCACGGATTTTTGTACCTTGTCCATAGATGAACTGATGGCACATGTATATATGTCCGTTAGCGAGATATCGCCCCATCTACACGCGCCCAGGGTTGGCGACCAAATCGAAGATACCCTCCAATTCATCTATGCATTACTGCCCGAGGATATTCATAAAATTGATATGCGTTACACCTGTTGCTGTACGTTAACCGATTCGTCCGATAGCAACGGACCTATGTATAAAACAGCGGCAATAAAATTTATTGAAAATGCATGCCGGGATCAATCCCGCGCCATTATTCGCGACCTTGTTGAGCAGCGATTCTCCCTAAATACGAGAAACACCACTCAGCATAATGATCGAGAGACGGCCCCCACTTCCTGTACGAGTCCGCCATCAAAGAAACGCCGTTTCTCTACGGATTAGGCCGATTCGGAAGATACCGCGACCAATCAACCAGCCAGCGATTCACAGCTTCCGCCAGTAATTTGGGAGATACCCCCCCATCAAATTGCAGGTCCCGATCGTCAACCGTAATCTCATCGGATGGTGTTCCCACCGTTCGTTTTTCGGTATAGCGAACCTGGCCGCTACGATCAATAACCGTCATGGTAACCCCCATATGCAAAACACTGGTTTCGTAGCCCATTTGCAGCTGTTGACGAACCGATGGCAAAGGCTGATTATACGGATCCGCATACTCATTCCACAGCAGCTGCTCATCACGATCCAATCCCCAGGTGATGGCTATAATCGCCACCGCATCCACGCCCAATCGCTGGGCCAATCCGGCCATAAACGCATGGTTCGTGGAATCAATTGGATCATACGGGTCCAATAAATACTCATACACAAACCCCCGACTGGATTCGTGCATCAGGGATGTGTCCAATACGTTTAAGGGGCGCGTCACATCGATGCCCGCAGCTTGTGTCTGAATCATCCACCGGTTTATAAAATCGTTCCATACCCGATAATGCATGGCCCGTTGCTGAGGCTTTCCCGAATAGGCCACATATACGGTATTTGCGTCGATTCGTCCGTGCGGATCCATCCCGTATATCACCGGATCGTAATAAAGTGCGATCAATGCGATGTGAATGGGGGGGGTCAATTCATCAATGGGGCGACGGCAGGCCGCCCCTACCATGAGCATCAAGGCGATGCTACCCAACCCAACAACCCGCGTGATTACGCCGGCCATTCAATTAGGGAGGAATCGTAGTTCGAAGGCGGGTAATACCCCAATAAATCACACAAGGTCGCCGCCACATTCGACAAACCCGCATCGGGAATAGATGCCAATGTATAGGTTGGGGAATCATCCAAAATAACAAAGGGCACTGGATTTAGCGTATGCGCCGTTTGGGTCATGTCATCCGCATTGCCATGATCCGCCAGAACAACCAGTACCCCATTTACCGCCGTTACCGCATTGATCAACCGGTCTAGGGACTGATCCACCGATTCCATCGCCGTAATTGCCGCATCCAGATCCCCGGTATGCCCCACCATATCCCCATTGGGATAATTAATCCGAATAAAGTCATATTCCCGAATGTGCTCACACACATAGTCCGTGATTTCCGTGGCCTTCATTGCCGGTTGCTCATTAAAGGGCCGATTGTCTGAGGGAATATTCACATACGTTTCTAAAGAATCATTCACCTTGCCCGATTTATTGCCATTCCAAAAAAAGGTCACATGGCCAAACTTTTGGGTTTCTGAAATGGCTAAGGATCGTAATCCGGCCGCACATAGATACGTGGACACCGATCCGTCAATACGAGGCGGTGCCACCAAATAGTGGCGGGGGACATGCAAATCCCCATCGTATTGCATCATACCGGCGTACAATACATCGGGACGCCGACCTCGATCAAAATGATCGAACACATCGTCCTCAAAAGCTTGCGACAACTCTACGGCCCGATCACCACGAAAATTAAAGAGGAGCACACTATCACCATCCTGAATGGGACCTACCGGACCATTATCATCCCACACAACAAAGGGCGGGATGTATTGGTCAATGATATCGGGATCCGCGTAGGCCGACTCAATGGCCTCACGTGCACTGGCGTACGGCGGGCCCTCACCATGCACGTGGGTGGCCCACCCCCGGGCTACCATATCCCATTCGGCACCGTAACGATCCATGGTTATTCGCATGCGCCCCCCACCTGATGCCACCCGATAATCCCAATCCGCGTTTTGTTGATGGATGCGGTTCAACCGATCGGTCAGATCGTCAACATACCGAAGCGCCGAACGAGCCGGAACATCGCGGCCATCCAATAAAATATGGATCCGCACCCGACGAACCCCTGTCTTGACACATTGATCCAACAACGCATGCAAATGCCGCGTATGCGAGTGCACGTTCCCATCCGACAAGAGGCCGATCATATGCAGGGTTGACGCGTTCATCTGAACCCGATTCACCAAGGCCTGCCACACATCCCCCCGAAACAAATCCCCCGATTCAATAGCCTGCTCCACCAGCCGAGCGCCTTGATCAAATACCCGGCCCGCACCCAAGGCATTATGCCCAACTTCGGAATTCCCCATGTCGGTATTACTAGGCATTCCCACAAATCGGCCATGCGCATGCAGCGACCGAAACAACGGTCCCTGAAATATCCGGTCCAAGGTGGGTGTCTTCGCACGGTATACCGCGTTGGTTGGGTCCGGCGGGGCTAACCCCACACCATCCAAAATCGCCAGGACCACGGGCCGCTTGGGCGCAGTCGGGCGTTTTTGGAGCGTTGTATTCATAGTGTCATTGTACGTCACATGCGGCCTATAATACAAGACGGGCGCCTGATAGACACCCGTCTTGTCCGCATTACTGGGTAGGGATTATACCCTATTCGACGGAGCGGAGGGGCTTGCAAAAGACCTAAACCATCTTAGAGCCGTTTTAAAACCCGATGCAATCTTACCCGTAAGGCCCTGAAGAGGACTCGATGTCTCACGCGGTTGTGGATTGCGCGGGCTTGTTGCCGAAGCGGGGGATGATGGCGAAGAATTCATACTGGCATCGCAACATAACGTATCGATATGATGTATCGCATCGTTTATTTTTTGAGTGCGCTGCGTGTCTTGGGCGTATTGACGTCTCAAATTCTCTACATACGGCTTGAATTCAGTGGACATAAATTTTAAGAATCTATCTTGCTTATCTTTTACTGATACCAGATTCTCTGGGCCTACATGCATTGGTTGCCGGGTTGTTGGATGGACTTGACCCCTTTGTATCATCTGCTTAATGTATTTGCGATCGAAAATTGTATGCGATGTATCACCGGGTATGATTACAGGATCCGTGGATACATTACTTAATATGGGGCATTGAAAAGCCCCTCCCATATTGGCTACAATCGTGGGTAATTGATCAACAAATGTATCGCTATCGGTAGCCTTATCGCCCTTCACCACATCTCTAAATGACGTCATATAGTTGTCAATATCGTTATAATTGGCTTCAAATGTCAAATCAATATTGTCAGGCGCCACCTGTTCGGATGGATTCTCTATCCCGTGTAATTGCTGAATGCCCGTATTCAACGTGGACGACAGGCTCGATGACCATTCTATGACGGCGTTATGGGCAGAAGCAATAGTAGCCCCAACACCCGATACCCTATTATTAACGCTGTGTTTCGTATTTTGAACAAAACGATGCGCTTCGTTAACTATACAATTAACATTACTTAAAAAAGCATTTGGCTGAATAGAAACCGCTAGTGAAGACCTTTCTTCTGCCCCATTGGATTGCGGATCTGAAACAACTGCGGCTGAAATGTCAAAGAAATTATTTAATGGTTGTCCTGGGTTATTAAAACGGCTGATAAGCGCGGCTACCAAGCCCTCCCGTACCTGCGGGCGATGCGATGTCGAAGGACTGTCATCACCCGGTATCTCTGGTGCTTGAACGGGTTGATGTGCTGGTGACGGCCTATCCTCATTGCCGCCCCCGTATAGTGAATGAGCTATTTCGGCTTCCCGACGAGCTCTTTCGGCTGCCAGAAGAGCTCGTTTATTAATTCGTGCAGCTGCTTCACTAGCATTACGACCAAAGCCAACTATCTCTGCATTATTTATACGTGAAATCATTATTTCATCACACTCCTTACACCATATATCGCCCAATAAAATTAAATTATTTCAAAAAATTAAAAAATAAATAAAATAAGTAGGCGCTGACGCGTGTGAACCAGCGGTTATTTGGCCAATTGGAGCTACCAGCATATCCCAATGCTACCGTCTTATAAATCGTAACGCCGGCCAAGGTACTCCCGCATGACACGGGCCGATAACCGGCACAATACTTCCCGCGGGTTCTCCCCCGTGGCCTCGGCAACGTCCACGACATTCATGCCGGGCTGATCGTCCGGAGATAAAATTACCGCCACATCCCCCACCCCCACATCCGCACCCTCGGGCAAGGCCACCATAACCATATCCATACACACACGCCCAATAATCGGACAGGTATATTCACCAATTCGAAAATACCCATTATTCGACAAATGCGTTGATAACCCATCCGCATACCCCATCCCCACCACCGCCATTCGCATGGGCTTTCGTGATACAAATGTAGACCCGTACCCCACCGATGTGCCTGACGGAATATCCCGGACTGCACGAACCGGCGCCGTTAGTGTCACACTATTTTTATACGCTGCCCATCCCACACGTACCATCCCGAAGTGGTGAAAATGCCTGACCGCATCGGAATTGCTAAAATGATAGATAATCGATGAATCGTTTGCAATGGGCAAAAAGCGCGCCAATTGCTCTGCATTTAATGGATGAGCCGGTTGGTCACTGTTGGCATAATGCGAATACATCCCCACTTTTTCAACCCGATGATTGGTGGCATGCCACTGGGCAATAACCGCATCCGTTGCGTCCCACGGCACGCCCAAGCGACACATCCCCGTATCCACCTTAAGATGCGTGCGTATGCCATGCTTACGACCCTGCACATAATCATTCACAGCCGCAATAGTGCTGGGATGATACAATGTAATATCAATATCATGGGCAACCGCAATCGGAATATCCGCTATAAGCGGCTCGGATAATAACAAAATGGGCGTCTGAATCCCCTGGTCCCGCAGGTCCAATGCTTCGCTAATAGTTGCCACCCCAAAATAATCCACCATGCCCGCAATATGCGTTGCAACGGCCACTGCCCCCAACCCATACGCATCGGCCTTTACAATAATCATCACACGTGTGCTGGCCGACAACCCCGCTCGAATGGCCTGAATATTTTGAGAAATTGTATCGCAATCAACCGTTAATGTGGCAAAGGCCATCCCCTACCTCCGACTCGCATGCCGCAATTGCGCTTCAATAAACACATCAATATCCCCATCCATCACCGCCGTAATGTTGGCGGTTTCGGTATCGGTGCGGTGGTCCTTTACCAATTTATAGGGATGAAATACATAGGATCGAATTTGGCTGCCCCACGCAATAGCGGAATCGTTTTTTAAATCATTAATTTTATCCGCCTGCTGGCGCTCCAACTGCGCCACAATCCGCGCGGTTAAAATGGCCATCGCCGTCTCTTTGTTGGCCGTTTGGGAGCGTTGTGACTGACTTTGCGCCACAATACCCGTGGGCAAATGGGTAATCCGAACCGCCGAATCCGTTTTGTTAATATGCTGTCCCCCCGCACCCGACGCCCGAAACGTATCAATGCGCAAGTCCCCCGGGGCAATGGCAATATTGGCATATGATTTATCAAACTGCGGAATCACATCCACTGCCGCAAACGATGTTTGACGCTTGGCATTGGCATTAAAGGGACTTTGACGCACCAATCGGTGAATCCCCACATCGTTTTTACAAAACCCATAGGCGTACTCCCCATTGACCAGTAATGTCGCTGATTTAATGCCCGCTTCATCCCCCGGTGTCATGTCGGTTAATTCCACCGAAAAATGTTTTTTTGCAAACCACCGGGTATACATGCGCAGCAACATCTGGGCCCAATCTTGGGCATCGGTACCCCCTGCACCCGCATTAATGGTAACAATGCAGTTCAATGTATCCCATTCCCCCGACAACAAGCAGGATATCTCCACATTACTCACCACCGATTCCAACTGCGTAATGAGCCCCACAACCTCCGTCATAATATCCGCATCATCGGGATTGTCTCGCAGCAACGCCAACCCCGTCTCTGCATCGGCAATGGTACGGGTGATGGTATTCACACGCTCCTTTTGCTGCTTTAATTGATTCAATTGTTGGAACACCACGGCCGAATCGGAACTGTTTTGCCAAAAACTGTCCAATTGAACCTCGGCCTCCATCTGGCGAATTTGCTCGGTTATGCGATCATTGTCAAAGATAGTCTCCCAACAAAAAAAATCGCTTGGTTAACTCCGATAATTTTGCCGGCCAATCAACCATTGGCAACAATCCGCCAGCCGTCCTTTTCAACCAGCTCCTTGGCTTTTTTCCATTTCAGATCTTGCGTTTGACCATCTTTTTCAATAGTCACTTTGTCGTTTCGACCGATCCCATCAATCGTTATACGACCCGAATCCGGCAACGCCTCCGACGCCACAGGACTCGCGGAACGTGAATATCGCATGGTACGCACCGGTGTGTCCGGATCCGATTGCGGCAATGTCCCTTCAATACTCTCGATCCGATTCATGACTTTGATGGTTTCGGCATACACATGGAACACCATGGTCTTAAATAAGGCAAAGCCCTCCACTTTATACTCCACCAAAGGATCTCTCTGGCCATAGGCCCGTAGACCAATCCCGTCGCGTAAGGTGTCCATGGTATGCAAATGGTCCATCCACTTGGTATCCAAATGATGCAGCAACGTGAGCTTGGCAATCGATCGAATAATCGGGTCCGGAAAATACGACAACTGTTGCTTAAACCCGGATAAAACCATCGCCTCTATGTCGGCCAAACCGGTTATCGAACCCGCACGAAATCCATTCTGAACATCGGGATACGGAAATATGTCGTACACCTGCTTTGCAAAATCTTGGTACAATTCATTGGTGTTATCCACACTTTTTAGAGGATCCTGATACTGCGTATTTAAGAACGCCATAACGGTGGGAATTTCATGGCACAATTTTTCAATAATACCGGCCTCGTTTAAACACTGACGCCTAAGTGCATATACCGTTTCACGCTGCTTATCCAACACATTGTCAAACTCTAGAATTTGCTTTCGTGCCGAAAAATGAAACTGCTCCACTTTTTTTTGAGCCTTTTCTAAGGATTTGGTGATCATTCCATGCTCAATTGGCGTGTCATCCGGAAACCCCAAGGTTTCCATAATACGGCTGATTCGCTCAGACCCAAAGAGCCGCATCAAATCGTCTTCTAAACTGGAATAAAATTTGGACTTGCCCGGATCCCCTTGCCGACCGGATCGTCCCCGCAATTGATTGTCAATACGACGGGATTCATGCCGCTCGGATCCAATCACGTACAGCCCCCCCAACTCCCGAACCCCCTCGCCCAATACAATATCCGTTCCCCGGCCCGCCATATTTGTCGCAATCGTAACCGCCCCCGCTTGACCCGCGTCTTTTATAATCTCTGCTTCTTGCTCATGAAATTTTGCATTCAACACCCGATGGGAAATGGATTCTTTCTTTAACAGATCCGATAATAGCTCCGATGTTTCAATGGCAATCGTCCCTACCAATACAGGCTGATTTTGAGCATGATGGGCCGCAATATCCGCTACAACCGCCCGATACTTTTGCACTTTATTTTTATAAATAACATCGGCCGTGTCGATACGTACAACCGGTTTATTGGTGGGAATAACCGCAACATCCAATCCGTATATTTTAGCAAATTCCTCTTCTTCGGTTTTAGCCGTCCCTGTCATTCCGGCCAGCTTAGGAAACAAGCGGAAATAATTCTGATACGTAATGCTCGCTAGCGTTTGACTTTCATTTTGAATGACCAACCCCTCGGCTGCCTCAATGGCTTGATGCAAGCCATCCGAATAGCGCCGCCCGTCCAAAATACGGCCCGTAAACTCATCCACAATCATAACCTGCCCATTTTTTACCACATAATCCACATCTTTTTTAAACAAGTGACGAGCCTTTAAGGATTGAATCATAATATGCGCCAAATCCATCGTCTCCATTGCATACAAACTATCGATGCCCAACATACCTTCAATATGAGCAGTCCCGTCCTCGGTTAATACAATATTTTTATGCTTTTCATCCACTGTAAAGTGCGTATCGCGATCTAGCTTTTGGGCAATTTGAGCCAATTGCTTATATTTTTGAGTGGAATCATTCACGGTCCCGGATATAATCAATGGCGTACGCGCCTCATCAATCAAAATGCTATCCACCTCATCGATAATCGCAAAGTGCGGCGCTCGTTGGACACATTCCGGAAGCGATCGCGCCAAATTGTCTCGCAAATAATCAAATCCAAACTCATTGTTGGTGCCAAATGTGATATCGCAGGCATAGGCGTTTTGACGCTCTTCGTGGGGCATATTGGCCTGAATGAGGCCAACTGTAAGACCCAAAAATCGATACACCCGCCCCATCCATTCCGCATCCCGTTTGGCCAAATAATCGTTGACTGTAACCATGTGCACCCCTTTACCGGTTAACGCGTTCACATAGGCTGGCAACGTCGCCACAAGCGTTTTTCCTTCCCCTGTTTTCATTTCAGCAATACGGCCATTGTTCAACACCAGCCCGCCCATCAATTGCACATCAAAGTGCCGCATATTTAACACCCGTTTGGCGGCTTCTCGAACAACAGCGAATGCCTCCGGAATAATATCATTTAGGTCGCGTCCATTAGCCAATTCCGCCTTAAAAACAGCGGTTTTTTGGGCCAATTCAGCATCGGTTAAAGGCGTTATTGACGGTTCACATGCATTAATGGCATCAACAACTGACTGATACTGCTTGACTGTTTTTTCGGTGGGATCCCCTTGAAATAAGGCTTTTATTTTTGCGACCAATGCCATAGGTGTATTCTACAAAATAATAACCAATGGATCAACCAGTGCTCTCAAATGTTTAAAGTCTCTGTATTTAGGGAAAAAGACTACTAAAGCCATTGAAGGGGGAATCAATCATGAATACAAAAAAAAATCATCAACCGGGGAGCACTGATTACGAAACGCGCTGCAATATCGATCAAGCAATTGCATTTGAAAATGTATTTACGGTGATATTTAATGGCGCAACCACTATTTTAGGTGACATTAGCAGTGTGGGAATTGCCTGTGGCGAACAGCCCAAAACGCCCGACCACATGCTTGTTATATTTGAAGATGATGCCTATGGCTTTCAGCAGTGGCAGTCCGACACCCCTGTTCGATGGCATTATCGTCGATCCGATCAAACCCTTGTTTGCACCGGCAACGACAAACCACTCAATCCCATGAATGATTTTCAATCGTTTTTGCATGATTGCTTGACGGCCATTACCGACCAAAAAGTGACCTTTTCAAAAAATATCGGCCATCATGAATTGGTGAGCTTGTAGCTGATTTATTGAAAATGGTGAAGGCCCGATTCCGTAACAATCCCCGTCAATCTCACATCCCAGGGATCCGTGGGTAAGGAATTGGGCAGCCGCTGCGCATCAAAAATAACGCCAATTCGGTGGGGAATCGTATCGGTCAACAGCCGATCAAAAAAACCATACCCCCACCCCAACCGATTGCCCGTAGCATCCACCCCCAATGCGGGCACCAGACAAGCATCCAAGGCCTCGGTCAGGGGATCATTGACCACCGGTTCTGGAATGTGAAAGCGTCCGGGGTGAAGGGCGTTGGCATACCGGGACCAACCATACCCCCCCTCTTGCGGCTGATATTGCGGCAAGTACACCTGCCCTTGCTGTGAAAATGCGTCTACAATTGACCAAATTGCCGGCTCACGACCAACCGGCACAAATGCCCCCAATCGCAAAAACCCCATGGTCCTAAACCAATCCGTAATATGCGCCTTAATGTAACCACTACGCTCATTCGAATCCATTATGCCCGCCAATGCATGACGGCAGTACTGCCGATACGCCGATTTTGTTATCGCCATTGTTTTTTATTGTAATCCGATTGGGGTAGCCGTCAACCCATTTTAATCAAACTGAGATAGCACTATGATAAAAATTACCCACAAACTATGGTAAGTATATGGCGTATGCATAATGCATTTAAACTGGGGTAGACGTGGGATTCCTTTCTGAGCCCTACCATTTTTACAAACTATTTTAAATATTTTTAAAATTATTGTTAATTATTTGTCGATAAAGGTTATGGGATTTATAAAATTAAAATCATTACCTTCATCTAAAGGCCCCATCCAAACCAGTACCCTACACCAAAAACAGACTCCCCTGCGGCTAAAGCCGTTGCCACCTTCGTTGCAGAGACCCGCCCCCAAAAACGCCCCTCGAATTGCAACGCTAAAGCCGTTGCCACTTTCAGCCACACGTGTGGGTCAATTATGCAACAGCTATTTGCCCGAAAAAGGCCCTAGTTTCCTAGATGACTATGTCAACATAAGCCATATGGATGACCTATTTAAAAAATCCAGCGAATTTTTTGACAACTATTTTAAGGTAATGCCATCCAGCATGCCTAACCATAAAGCTATTTGTGATCAACGACTGACAGATAAATTAAGCGGGTTTTTTCATAATCTTGAACAATCATGGAGTTGCGCCATCACACAATCCCTTCCAACCGATCCCGTTATGCTGTTAAACCATGAATCCGGTACCATTTTGACGGAGCCCATTAATTTCCCGCCTCATTCATCCATACTACATGCACAAAGTGTTACTATAGATGAAGATACAACCCTGTCATGTGCATCCAAACAAGTATATAGCGAACGAGCAATTACTGAATGGCTCAACCGAAATTATAGGAACCCCGTAACAAATGAAGGTAGCCAAATGTTTTTATTATACGAAATAAAATATGATTACAATATTTTTGTATCAAAAATACATGCCTTTACCAGAGAATTGTCTAAAATGGCGGCAGGCATGACCTGCCCTAACCACATAGCGGCCATCCACACCTTCCATCAATCGGTTAACACCACATTTACCCCCATTGATTGAGGCTCAACAAAAGGCCAATCAAACAATACCCGCCGCTCGCATTTGTTTGACACAGTGCTCTGCGGCCTGCTGCTGCGCCACTTTTTTGCTACATCCTTCCCCCACAGCGCGAATAGCGTGGCCAGAAACCGATACCTGTACCGTGTACGTAAAGATTTTTTGATGCTCAGGCCCCTGCACCTGCGTGCATTGATACTGGGGCAACACCGCGCCCAATTTTTGAACCGTCTCTTGCAAGTACGTTTTATAGTCCACAATATGATCCAGATTCAAATAATCCGCTAAGTGGGTTTGAATGATCGCTGACACCCAATCTTGTGTATAATCCGCCCCTCTATCCAAAAAGAGTGCCCCTATAATGGCCTCAAAGGTATCCGCCAATAATGCCGGCCGCTGGTGCCCCCCCATAGTACGTTCACTATCGGATACCTGAACATAATGATCCAGCCCCATTGTGAAACCCAGTTGAGCCAATGTTTGATCCGAAATAATCCGTGATCGAATTTTGGTTAACACCCCCTCTTCCATTGTCGGAAACGTATGCATTAAAAAATACGAAACCACAAATTTGAGCACCGCATCGCCAAAGAACTCCAGGCGCTCCTGCTGAGCCATTTTTTTTTCAATACGATGCTGATGCAAGTACGAACAATGTGACAAGGCCCGCTCGTACAATCGTGTGTCGTTGGGAACAATATCAAACGCCTCAAAAAATGCTGTCAAATCCACTAGCTACGCGTTGACCTCATGGATTGTTTAATTCCCTGTAGTACAGCCATCCCCCCCGCCAAACCCATAAATACCGCAATCCCAATCCCCAACCCCCAAAATGACCGGTACACCGACACAATAATTGGCGTATGAAAATGACAAAATGAATTGATTAATGATGTTAATGCAATGGCACCCAATCCATTCACCAACCACGCCATTGAAGCCGTTCGCTTATTTAAAAACCATACTGAAAAAATCAAAGCAGGATACCCCACAAAAAACTCCTTAAATCGCGGCCGAACAATAAACATATCCTGAAATTGAGCTCGGACCAACGTCTCTAATGCCGATACCGACAAATAATTGCCACTTCTAAAAATGTAAACCACAATAATCACATTGGTCAATAAAAACAACGCCAACCCTCGATTGGTTAGTGGCATTTGCAACAATTGCCGGATCACATGCCGAAATGAGTTCACGCGCAGAGGGCCACAATAAAAATAAAACGCAATCAATACCACTGGCACCAACAAGGATGCCTTCACCCCCCAAAAGGGCTGCACATTATTTAAATGAACCGAATCACTATATAAGGCCACAATATGCACAATTACCAAAAAACATACGGCAAACACCATCCCCAAATACTGCGCCAACGCCCGTATTTTTCGGCCGTAATGGCCACTATCTTTGGGGGATAATGTGGGGTAAAAATACACCATCCCTATAATGGGCCCGATAATTGCGGCAATGGTCCCCATAATCGCAAAGGCCTGCGGCACCAAGGCCACCAAAGTCCCATAAACCCCAACCAGACCCACTGCCAACCACAGCTGTTGGGATAACCGGTTTAATCGATGCACCCGGCAAATAAGCACAAACAATAACGAAAAAATGCCAATTCCCAAGATTCCCTTTTCCTGTGCTGTTACCCGTATTTGTGGATACGTTTGAAATACATGTACCGTTTCGCCCCCCAGCCGCTCATACGATTCAATGACTTTTTTCATAAACAAAATATTTTTGTCAAATATATTGGATACCGTTTGATCCATATTCACCGAAAAAATCAACAATTGTGGCGACCGTTCATTTAAAGCCCGCATAAATCGATCATACATCACACGAAACGATAAGGGGCCGTCCGTTTCATCAATTTGATGCGACACCGCCACTTGATCAGCCAGCTGTGTGGCAACATAGGTAAGCTTATCCGGTTGCTCGTAATAAAATTTGGAGAACTCCGGAAAAACAAGCTTTAAATTGGTTTGGCGAATGATCGTCACAAATTCATCCAAATGCCTGTAGTCTGAAAATTTAAAAAACTTATTGAATTTAACACCTGTAACCAAGTGATTTTTTCGTAACTCCGCAAACATTAGTTCCAATTTTTCTTTGGAGAACATGTCATACGACTTAAATTCAGGAATAATATTAAAGGAATGCATACTCACTAGATCCAATAAATCGGCATCAAATCCCAAGGGCATCCCCATTAAACGCGCCTTCGGCATCGTTACTTCAATAATTCGCCCAGAGTACTCTCGGACACTTTTGGGAGGCAAAAACAATTTGAGATGGGTAATAATCCGCGAATACACAGCCACTTCATCCACAACAATATACGTAGCGTTTGGTTTAATTGGCGTCTCTTTTTGTAATTGTGATAAAACCGTTCGATACAACTGCCCTACACGTAAGGTATTAATAATGTCATATCCCTCCAAAATGGTGATCTTAGACAACATTTCATAAGAAGCAATGGTAAATTCAGGGACCACAACCGTTTGAATACCCAATTCGGATTTTAAAATAGCAATGGTGGTAGACGGATCGTTTCCGGACATTTGGCTCAAGTAGTCAATGTCATCAAAGGTTACCGCATACTGAACCTGCTTATGCTCACCATCGTATCGCAATCGTTTCAAAAAAATGGTAAAGGCCAGTATTGTGGTTATTCCAACCACAATCCAGGCAAGACCAATCATTATTTGATGCCGCTTCACGTATCTATTCTATTAGGGAACCCCCAAAAACACAAACATCCAAAACCTATTTGCATGCGACTACATTTTATACTAAAATTGAGCGGTAACTAAGGAGTATATTACGTGACCAACAAACCAGACGATATTGACCCATTCTTCGTACTTTTAGATGAAAAAAAACCAAAGACGATTACGTATTCCAAATCCTTTTTTTATTTATTAACCCGTAACCTTCCTTCAGATTACACCGCCAAACCCATTGTAAAAAATGATAGTTTGGTTGTCCCCTATACGATTATCAAAAAAGCAAAAATAGCCAAAGAGGCCTCTGTACGTGAAATTGTTTTGTTGGCCAGTGAACGCCCCGATCGCAATACCACCATTCGCTCCACCTTGGATTTGTGGGGGTTATCATCGTACGTTGATTACCTGTATACCACAGGTGAACTGGGGTTTTTAGAGGGCCTGGTCCCCATGTTTGAAGGTGGATTTTTGAGTCCTGCCGAGATTAAAAAAATGTCTGAAATTTTGGCATTTCTAAAAATACTGATTCCCAGTTCGGAATTGGCCTATTATCAAAAAAAATACGGTGCTGATTACGCACAAAAATACCGCGAAATTCGTCTTAAAATGCTCGAGTGGTCCGGCAAATTGCAGATACCCGTTATTGCAGGTATCATCATCGGGTCCGATGGTTTAAATGATACCTTTAAAAAAACGATCGAGACTATATATAACGCGCAGCAACGCTACAAAAACGCCCACTCGTTGTCCATCCAATCCGAAATATTGCTTCAAAATGGTCAGCCTGACCCACAATCCGATGAAAACATGTTAAAAGCCCTGGCTTATATTCAATCTATGAAGATGGACGCGATGATTTCAATCCCCACCATTCATATGCACTGTGTGGATCATTTTATTGATGCCGGTATTCGGGATTTTGGATCCATTCCGATTAACCCCCAAGTATTGTTTCCCAAAGCGGCTTCTGTAGACTTTGACGCATTGGCAGCTGCCGTTGCTAAACGCGGCTTTACCTTGCACCAACGATTGCCTATCAAATACGACGCCATCCGCAACGGCATATATTCCAAAAAATTGGGGCAGGTGTTTGATAGCTATCGCTATAAAATCAAAAAATACGAGCAGGAGCATGTCAAAGATATAAAACTATCGTTATGACCGAGCTGCCACCTACGGACACTTCAATCAACGTCCCATTGGGCCCGACACCACCAGCCAAACCCTCTCAAACCGATGTGTCCGCTTTTTCGAAATTGTTTCAGCTGGCCCGTCATGCATTGGATCGTCAGTCATCGGATGATCCATCGTTGTCCAAGGGGTCGTCTTCATCCATGGCGTCATCCACCCGCACATTACCGGAATCGCCCACCGACACTGTGATGGTTACCGATCCCGCACTTTTACGGCAATTATTTCCGGATATGGGGATTGATACAGTGGCGGATATCCACGCGGTGATTATTCAAGTGACCCGTCACGTGGCCACAAATACCCCATTGCCCGTACAGCCGGTTACCTGCTTTATTCATCTCCATCCCCAAGCCGCCCCCATCCCTCTGGCTGTTCATTCTGTGAAGGGCGCCCTCCACATTACAAGCACGCCCCAGATGGCCCAATTACTCACTCAGTATTTACCGGAACTAAAAGCGCATTTAAAGCGCAAGCATATTTTAGTGGATGATATTGTCATCGCCAGCGAAGACCTTTGAGTTTACGTAGCATTGTGGTAGGCTGTTGATTATGAAACACGCTGGATTGGGACTTCGCGATTATTTGCCTGACGACATTCGCCGTCGCGATACCTTGCTGGCATCGCTAGCCGATGTTGTAACCGCCCGTGGTTTTCAGCGCATTATAACGCCATCTTTGGAACAGTTTTCGCGTATTGAATCGGCCTTGGGGCATTTGGCGCATCAAACCATTGGGTTTTTTGATTCATCGGGAACCCATTTAATTTTACGTCCCGATCACACAATTCCGATTGCGCGAATTGTGGCTAGCCGTTTACGGGATAAGCTGCCCTTAGCCCTGTTTTATTATGACCCTGTGTTTCGTAAAGACGCGGTATTAGGCGAAACCGAGGTGATGCAGTTTGGCTGTGAACGGATTGGCCCTTTATCGATGGATGATGAAGTGGCCATGATTCAATTGGTGGTTGATATCACTAGGGCTATTGGGATTTCTGACATTGAAATTCATATCGCGCATCCGGATGTATTTTCGGGGTATTCCCCCACAGTTCTTACTCATATTCGGGAAGGCAACTTCACCATTTTAGAGGATTTGCCTCCGATTGGGATTGATCACCTGCCCTCATCATCGTATTTACATGCTTTTTACGACCGATTACAGGCGTCTCATTTGCCAAATACGGTTATTAATTTAGGCCTATATAAGGACCCAATGTACTACAATGGCCTGTACTTCACCGTCATTTCCCGATCATATGGCCATGTATTGGGGTCGGGGGGGCGCTATGATTCCGTTATGCACGCATTTGATTGCAACACCCAGGCTTTTGGATTTGCGTTTCAGTTACACCATTTGGAAGGAGCTATTTCTGCATGCACCCCCCATTAACCATTGCCTGTGCCAAAGGGTATTTATGGAACAATGCCATTGATTTATTAGCAGGAATGGGCATCGTGTTTGCCAATGATTTAACGGATTCGCGTCAATTATCCACCATTGACACCCGTGGCACCATTCGATTAATGAAGGTCCGCCCTTGGGATGTACCGGTGTATATTGAGGGTGGCGCTGCGGATTTAGGTGTGGTTGGAAAAGATGTCTTGATCGAACAGTCCCCGACGGTGTTAGAGTTATTGGATCTTCAATTTGGGGGATGCGATTTGGTGATTGCGGGTCCACCTGCACGACAGGCATCCTACTTAACGCATCATATTCGGGTTGCTACAAAATATGAAATGGCCACCCGTGCCTACTTTGATGAACGGGCTATTCGATGCCTGCCCATTCCCTTATACGGAGCTATGGAACTGGCCCCCTCCACCGGTGTCGCCGATATCATCTGCGATCTCACCGCTACAGGCCAAACTCTCAAGGAGAACGGCCTCATTGTATACGATACGGTCTTTCATTCAACCGCTCGGTTAGTGGCCAACCCCGTATCGTTTCTATCAAAATACACCGATATTGCTCGACTGTACACGGGATTTAAAGCCCAATTATGTCGTTAATGCCGCCGTATCTGCGATCGGTTATGCGCCGTTACCTGCGCCCCACCCAGGTTTATGAATCCATTCATGATATTGATTTTAATCACTTGTACAGGGACCTTGGTCTGCGGCATCTGTTTTTTGATGTTGATAATACACTAATTCCGTACAGCCAAACCACGCTATCGGTACAAACCCTCAATTTATTTCGCGCTATTCGCCCGATTGGTTTTTCGACTATCGGTTTAATCTCCAATAATTCCAACTACACGCGTATTCAAACCGTTAGCCAGCAATTGAATTGCCCGGCAGCTGTATTTGCCTGTAAACCCTTTGTGTTTACCATGCGTCGATTGTTGGACGTTCACCAGGCCAGCCCCCATGAATCCGCCATTATTGGGGATCAATTACTAACCGACATTGCCTTGGGAAACTATTTAAATATGCACACCATTTTTGTCGACCCCATTGAACCGGACGGGGTGTCTGCCTTTAAAGCGGCTCAGTACCGCTGGCAACAGCGGTACCTAAGCCGTCTGTAATCCCCCCCCCCTATCGACTCTAGGCAGGGTCCGAAGGACTCTCCGTGGAGTCCTCAACCCCTTCCCCTTCGGGTACATCCACAACTTTTGCCAGCGATATTACGTGATCGCTATTGTCCAACTTAATAATCTTAACGCCCTGTGAGGTACGCCGCTGAATCGATATGTTTGAGACTTTTTGACGGCATATTGTACCATTTAAGGTTGCCACAATAATATCGTCATCTTTCTCCACAACTTCCGCATCCGTTACCAAATCCCCGGGTATGGTTTTTCGAAATTTGAGGGCTTTAACCCCCACCCCACCGCGGTTTTGCACCTTAAACTCATCCACGCGCATGTTTTTTCCATACCCCTTTGATGTCAACAATAACAAAAAGCATTTGGTGGTGTCCGGATCAATTAACCCCACACTCACCAAGTAATCATCCGGCTTAATCCGAATAGCCCGCACCCCACGTGCTGTTCGGGCCGCCGCACGTACCTGCGTTTCCTCAAAGCGCATGACCATACCCGATGATGTTGCCAAAATAATGTCTTTTGTATTATCAGACTGCAATACCCACGACAACTCATCGCCCTCATCCAAATTAATCGCACGAATAGCACGGGTTTTAAAATAACTAAAATCCGCCAATGGTGTTTTTTTAATCACCCCACGCGATGTGCACATTAACAAATACTGGGATTCGTCAAAATCGGTAACCGGAATCAAACTGGTAACTTTTTCATTTTCATCCAGCGCCAATAAATGATTAATCGATAACCCCTTACTGGTTCGCGATGATTCCGGAATGTGATACGCCTTAATTTTATGCACTTTTCCAAGGGACGTAAAACACATTAAATAATCATGGCTACTGGTAACCAAGATCTGTTTAATAATGTCTTCATCACGGGTGGATATGCCACTCACCCCACGGCCACCCCGAAGCTGACTCTTAAAGCTTGATAAGGGCATGCGTTTAATAAACCCATTTTTGGTACGCAAAATGGCAACCGATTGTTTGGGAATCAAGTCCGCCACGTCCACACTTTGGATCCCCTCCGCAATCATGGTGCGACGCTCATCACCAAATCGTGACTTCAATTCGTTATGCTCATCCTTAATAATCTGCAACACCCGCTGCGGATTGGATAATATATCCGTCAAATCTGCAATACGGTCCAAGAGCGCGGCGTATTCGGCTTCAATTTTGTCGCGCTCCAAGCCGGTTAATCGCTGCAACCGGATATCCAAAATGGCGTTGGCTTGCTTTTCGGATAAGTTATACCCATCCATTAACCCTTGGCGAGCTGCTGGGGCATCCGGTGATGTTTTAATGAGTGCAATAATGTCGTCAATATGTTGAAGCGCAATACGCAGACCTTCCAAAATATGCAGCCGATCTTTGGCCAGACGCAGGTCGTATTCCGTACGCTTTCGAATGACATCCTTGCGATGATTCACATAATGATAAAAAATATCGCGTAAATTGAGCGTTTGTGGCTGACCATTCACCAAAGCCACAATATTAATCCCAAAGGATGTTTGAAGCTGGGTATGCTTAAACAACTGATTTAAGACAATGCTATCTTGAGCGTCGCGCTTTAATTCAATGTAAATACGCATACCTTTTCGATCCGATTCGTCTCGCAAATCCGAAATGCCCGTGATTTTTTTGTCGTTTACCAATTCAGCAATCTTCATAATCACGTTGGCTTTATTGACCTGATACGGAATCTCCGTAACAATAATCGCTCGTCGCTTCTTGATTTCTTCAACGTGGGTTTTGGAGCGCATGGTAATAATCCCCCGCCCGGTTTCGTAGGCACTAATAATGCCTTGATCCCCACAAATAATGCCCGCCGTCGGAAAATCGGGCCCCTTCACATAGGTCATTAAATCGGAGACCGTTGCCTCGGGAGCGTCAATGTAATGGTTCACCGCATCAATCACCTCGCTGATATTATGGGGCGGAATATTGGTCGCCATACCCACCGCAATCCCCGAGGTGCCATTTAACAACAACATGGGGAGACGCGCCGGCAATACATCGGGTTCGTTTAACGATTCATCAAAGTTGGGGGAAAATGATACCGTTTCTTTTTCAATGTCATGCAAGAGCTCCATACTCAACTTGGCCATCTTGGCCTCGGTGTATCGCATCGCCGCAGCGTTATCCCCATCAATAGACCCGTAATTACCTTGGCCGTCAATCAAACAATACCGCATCGAAAAATCTTGGGCCATTCGAACCAAGGAATCGTATACGGCCGAATCGCCATGCGGGTGGTACCGTCCCAATACATCCCCCACAATACGCGCACATTTTTTGTAAGGCTTGGATGATATATACCCGGATTCGTACATGGAATATAAAATACGCCGGTGAACCGGTTTTAGCCCGTCACGAACATCCGGTAAGGCCCGGCCCACAATAACCGACATTGCGTATTCCAAATACGATGTCTTCATTTCATCATCAATATTGATAAGGGTCACACCCGTGTTCATTGCACCATCCTCATTCATTGTCTCGTCTCCTTTTATACATCAATCCACCGCACAGTGCTGGCGTATTTTTCAATAAATGCTTTACGTGGGTCCACTTTGCTGCCCATCAATAATGTAAAAATCTCATCCGCCACCTCGCCATCGTGAATATTCACCTGCAACAATTGGCGTTTGTCGGGATTGAGGGTGGTTTCCCATAACTGATCCGGGTTCATTTCTCCCAATCCTTTGTAGCGCTGAATGGTGACTTTGTCCCGGTCTTTGCCCAATTCACGAAGCTTGGAATCCAACTCGGTGTCATTATACGCATACACGCCGCCTTTGCCTTGCCGAATTAAATACAGCGGCGGTTGGGCAATATACAAGGCTCCCGCCTCAATCAATTCCCGCGCATATCGAAAGAAAAATGTAAGCAACAGGGTTCGAATGTGGGCCCCATCAACATCCGCATCGGTCATAATAACAATTTTGTGATAACGCAGCTTTTTTAAAACATCCTCTGGTGTAATGTCATCGTCCTGTTTGGAGGCATCCACCGATAAACTGTTGAGGGCTTCCGGTCCCACGGCGGTAATCAAGGATCGAATCTCTTCGTTGGCTAAAATTTTGTCGAGACGGGATTTTTCAACGTTTAGTACCTTACCTCGCAATGGCAAAATGGCCTGAAAATTTCGGTCACGCCCTTGCTTAGCGGAACCGCCTGCCGAATCCCCTTCAACCAAAAAGATCTCGCATTTAGACGGGTCTTTTTCACTGCAATCGGCCAACTTGCCCGGCAACGTGGTGCTTTCCAAACTGGACTTTCGCCGCGCCAAATCTTGGGCCTTGCGCGCGGCTTCCCGAACCCGCTGAGCTTGCAGGGCCTTGGTAATAATCAATTTAGCCACCTTGGGATTGGTCTCCATATAATCGGTGAGACCCTCGTCCAACATGGAATCCACCACCCCTTTAATTTCAGAATTGCCCAACTTGGTTTTGGTTTGCCCTTCAAATTGCGGATTTTGCAGTTTGACACTAATAACCGCCGTGAGTCCTTCGCGTAAATCATGCCCCGTTAGCGCACTATCCTTATCTTTTTTAATGAGATCGTATTTTTTAGCAAACACATTAATAACACGGGTTAGTGCCGATCGAAATCCCGCCAAATGCGTACCCCCTTCTCGGGTACGAATGTTATTGGCAAACGAGGCAATTTGCTCATCGTAATGATCGGATACATATTGAATCGCCACTTCAACATCGTACAACTCGCGGCTTTTTTTAAGGTATACCGGGGGATCAAAGAGGGGCTCTTTATTTTGATTGAGGTCGGTAACGTACGACGAAATCCCCCCTTCAAATTCATAAAGCACCCCCGTACCATCGGGAGATTCCAAGCGGTTGGTGAAATGGATCTGAAGCCCTCGATTCAAATACGCCAGCTCTTTTAATCGATGTTCAATGGTAGCCACACCAAATTCCATGGTATCAAAAATGGTGGCATCGGGTTTAAATCGAATGGTGGTGCCGGTGTCATCGCTAGACACATCTGAAAACGTGCCAATGGCTTGTTTGGGCGTCCCTTTGTAGTATGTTTGAACATACTGCTTACGGTCCCGAACAACCGTTACCTCCAACCATTCCGACAGGGCATTCACCACCGAAACACCCACCCCATGGAGTCCACCCGAAACCTTGTACCCTTCCCCTTCAAACTTTCCCCCAGCATGGAGGGTGGTTAATACCACTTCTACAGCCGGTAATTTTTTTTCTTTGTGAGTATCAATCGGAATTCCCCGCCCGTTATCCGAAACCGTCACACTGCTGTCCGATTCAATGGTAACGTAAATGGTGGTGCAGTACCCCGCCATAGCCTCATCCACACTGTTATCAACCACCTCATAAATTAAATGATTTAACCCATTCACACCGGTTGACCCGATGTACATACCGGGCCGTTTTCGGACGGCTTCCAACCCCTCTAATACTTTTATGTGATCCGCACCGTAATTTTGACTCATAATTTTCTCGCTTTATTTCAAAAATTAACACATTTGTTTACCATCTCTTAGGGAAACAACTCACAAAATGTGTATATACTAGTGTATCATACGACGCTAGTTCTTGTATATGCCGATTGAAGAAAGCGCCTGCACTAACCCGGAAGACCCCCAAAGGAGGATCATGTCAAGGAAGGCGCACGCCGAAAAGCAATCGCCAGCTGCGAATACCCCAAATCGGTAACCAATCCAACCAATGCGTACACATAGTTAATAACCAATTGCCGCTCAAAGGTGGGTTCGTCCATCGACATCGATTCCAACTGACGCCGAAATAGTGGATTTAGTGTAGTGGGCGGGTCTACATCTGGAAAAATAACCGCAGGGTTTTTAGGAAATTCAGCATGCTCCAGTTGATCAATAGTAAAAAAAGCAATGGTTGTTGTCGATGACTTAACCAGAGCATATAGATCCCGTTTCCATGCCTTTAACCCAAAATAATCATTGCACACCACCACCACATGATGACCTCGCGATTTAGTCACTACCCACTGCTTACATTCCCCTTGATTGGCGGTAAATATTGCCACATGCGCCAAATGCCCGGCTGACTTGGGTGCAGGGGAAATCAGGGGCATCCCCACAATTGTGCCCAAATGATCTAAGGATAAATGCTGAATAAATGGCTGATACAGCGTCATTTTTTTTGAAAACGCGGCAACACTATCGTAGATGGCATGATTGTTAATGGGGGCCCATACAATTGAGCAATTTTTAGGGCGATTATTGGTTAATGACTCCAAATACATACCATACGCATCATTTGTATCGCCAATAACCCGGGCCATTCGCTTTGTTAAATCCCGAATATACGATACAACATCGGTAATCCAAGAATCGTATATGGCATCTAGCTGGAGACGCAGTTGCCGTATCAACCGTACCAACTCCCGTAAATGATGCAATAATATACCCATGGATTTTTGCAATTGCTGCCATTCAACCGTTTCTTTGACGTACTGATTCATCAATACCTGCCGTTTGGCACAAACCGTCACCGACAACGCGGCTATTAAGGCATCCACCCGCGAAAACACCGTTTGTTTTTCATCATGAATACACCCAATACGATGGCGAATTTTGGCCACATCTCGAATAAATGATACGGAATCCTTTTGAACAGTCACCAATCCCGACAACAGAACCACAATCTGCCAGAGTGGCTTATAGTCTTCAGACGTCAATGCGCCGGATCGTTCCTGAATAAGGCCCTGATTCAAGGCCATGAAGGGCTTCCATACAATATGGCAATCCCACATCTGTTTGGGGGCATTTACAACAATTACCAAAAATGTACTTACATGACAGGTAATCACCGGCGATTGCTGCGTATACAATCGAAACAATGCGGTTAAAAAGTGTATTTTATGCTTCTTTTGAATCGGAATAAGCTGCCCAATCACCATAGTATACCGTCGCCATAAATTTTCATTTAAATCCCTTTTTAAGTACGTGGTGGTTTGCCGAATCCAATTCATGATAGCAATTACCTCAACCAACTCTGAATACGTGGCCGTTTTTGATGAAAAAATGGGGTAAAATGTCGCAATAGCCGGTGGAATAACATAGTCCGATTCCGCATAAATAACCGGATGGGGGGCATCGCAATGCCGAGAAACAATCACCATGCACCCTGAATCCGAGGTGTCGTGGGTAGGCATCGCTACCACATGATGCGCTTGCCGGGGATGCAGCAGACTGGGTGGAACATCCATTTCATCGGTATTTATTGAGCGATGATTCACCGCCACCCGTCTAAAAAATTGCGTTATGAATTGCAGTAAATACCGTAGTCCCATGTGGGAATTTTGAGTCACTATTTGCCATTCCTCCATCGAAAAATGCATGGCATAATCGGCCTGTAGTGTCAAAAACAACTCCCCCAACCCTTTGGCATCATCCAAAGCACGATGCTTAGCGCCCAAAGTAATGTTAAAATGCGCCAATAAGGCTTGAAGTTGCAATGATTGACAATCCGGATGCATGATCTTAACAACATCTTGAGAGTCAATCCATTTGAATTCGCGTGATTCCATGCCGTGATGGGCACAGGTCTGCTCATAACTCAATCGATCCAATGGCGCATTATGCGCCACAACCACCGAATCCCCAATAAAGGTATAAAAATCATCCATCACATCGGCAAAAAGCGGGGCTTTTAGCAGATCGGCTTCATGGATACCCGTTAATCGCAGTACAAAATTCGACACCTTAGCCACCGGTCGAATCATGGTATGATACGTTTCGGATACGGCCCCATTCGCATACACCACACACCCAATCTCCATTAAAAACGATTTGCCTTTCACGGGATACGTCTCAAAATCCAAAAAGACAATTCGATCCATACTACTTATCATACTGGTTCATTCATTTTTTTGCCGAATATTTCGATATTCGCCAGCTGCGGACTGCCCACATACCCGACAAATCGATCATGTCCCGCCCAATCGGTTGCAAATGACACGGGCAGCCCAGCCATCATGTCACCCAATGGTGCGCGATGATTGTACCCCATTTCCGATAGAAGCACCCACTCGCGATCACGCACCAACGCCACCAAGGCCTGGATCACACTCAGGCCGCCATTGGACGCAAATAAGGCCTCTGGGGGTTCTTTTTGTACACAGGGCGACAGGTTGGGGTAATTGGGATCAATATAGGGGGGATTGGCTATAACCACCGGCGTCACCGTATCCGGAAGGATGTGATTGGCCACTCCCTCAAAAAAATCCCCCTCAGTTATATGCATATTGACGCACCCATGCGCCTGTATATTGCGATTGGCCACCCGAATGGCCTGGGGTGAGATATCCCACCCATACACCGGAATATGCGGATACGCCCGACTCAATTCAATGCCAATGACCCCTGAGCCAACACCACATTCCAACACAACGGGCTGGTGACCTAGGGATTCGAGCTGATCCAAAACCGCCATCCCATGCTGTACCAAAAGCTCCGTTTCGGGCCGTGGGATCAACACGCCGGGGGCTATGTGATACCGATGCCCATAAAACCAGGCCTCACCTAATATGTAGGCCACGGGCTCCTGATTCACACATCGGGATATATAATCTTTAATGAGGGCCTGCTGGGGGGGCTCTATGGGGATGTCCCAGGCAATCAATTGCACATAGCGTTCGTTGAGTACGTGCTCTAAAATTCGAATGGCCGTTGCTTGTGCGTCATCAATGCCGTGCTGACACAGGGTTCTGTAGGCATCTTGATAAGCGTCTCGCGCGGATTGGGGCCTACATTTGCAATTTTTTGATCCGGTCATCCTTGATTAATGCGGTTATGATCGGCTCCAACTCCCCCTGAAGAACGCGATCCAAAGTGTGTACGGTTAGCCCGATGCGATGATCGGTAACGCGACCTTGTGGGTAATTGTAGGTGCGAATTTTTTCGGATCGATCCCCACTACCCACCTGCGATTTTCGCATGTCCGATGTTTTTTTTCGCTGCTCGGTTACCTGCATCTCATAAATTTTGGCACGCAATAAGCGCATGGCCTTGTCTTTATTTTGAAATTGAGACCGCTCGTCTTGACAGGCCACCACAATATTGGTGGGAATGTGGGTCAATCGCACCGCCGAACTGGTTTTATTGACGTGCTGACCCCCCGCACCCGAGGCCCGGTACGTGTCCACCCGAATATCCTTCATCGACAGGTCCACATCTACCGCTTCGACTTCCGGCAGGACGGCCACCGTTGCTGCCGATGTATGAATCCGGCCCGATCGTTCCGTTGTCGGAACACGCTGCACACGGTGCGTCCCAATTTCAAATTTCAATTCACGGTACACCCCCTGGCCCGATACGGTAAAACTCACCTCTTTAATCCCCCCCATCTCGGTTAAACTTTGGGACATAATCTCAATTGTCCAGCCTTTTCTATCGGCATAGCGTTGGTACATGCCAAATAACACGTTGGCAAATAAGGCCGCCTCTTCCCCACCGGTGCCTTGCCGAATTTCCACAATCGCGTTTCGGTAATCGTCGGGGTCTTTGGGAATTAAAAACAGTTGCAGCTCATCGTCAATGGCTGCTAAGCGATCATTAATGACCTGTAACTCATCGTGGGCAACCTCACCCATTTCGGCATCATCCAGTAAGGCTGTCACATCGGTTTTTTCGGCCTCAAGCTGCTTGTACTCTCGATACAACTGAACAAATGTTTTCAGCTCGGTATATCGCTGAGATAACACTTTGTATTGGGACTGATTGGCGACGACGTCGGGATCCGCTAAACGACGCTCAATGTCTTCAAATTGAAGCTCAATGTCTTCATAGGATGCCGACGCCATAAAAAGTGACTACTTCGAAAACTTGGCGTATTTCTTTTTGAACTTTTCAACACGCCCTTCAGCGTCAACAATTTTATTTTCACCCGTAAAAAACGGATGGCAATTGGCACAAATGTCCACCCGAAGTTCCGGCTGTGTTGACCCGGTTTTATACGATGCCCCACAGGCACACGATACAACAATGTTGCTGTGGTAATCGAATGTAATGTCACTAACTTTTTTAGATTGATTCACTTTTTTACTCATTGTAGATATGACCTTAATCCAAATCCGTTGTGTTGTCAACGCAGAAAATAGATAAAAAAGATTTAGTCATTCAAAGGAGATGTGGTATCTTAATAGATGTAGCTATGTTATTAGAACGACTTACCAATCAAGCTGAGCACGTAGAATTAAGCATTCCTTGCATGTCCGAGTATGTCGGGGTTATTCGTTTAACCGTTTCCGGTATTGCAACACGTATGAATTTTTCTGTGGAAGAAATTGAAGATATTAAAATAGCGGTGTCGGAGGCCTGCACCAATGCCGTCCAGTACGCGTACGATACGCCTCAAAACGAGCGGATTCACCTTACCTTTCATCTATTTCCCGACAAACTATCGATTGTTGTAAAAGACACCGGCAAGGGATTTGATATTGACGCCTTAAGTCATGTGCCCATTGATGAGCGGACCTTAGCGGATATTGACGAGAATGTGCCTCGGCTGGGTTTGGGGTTAACGTTTATTAAAAATCTAATGGATGACACCCAAATTGTGTCTGTGCCGGGTGAAGGCACCACCATTACTATGGCCAAACACACCTCGTAAACCGGTTTTTTTTGGGGGGATTTTTAGTCGTGGTTCCCCCTGGTGGGGGCTATAGTTTTTCTAAAAAGTCGGCAATATCGTGGCTTAATGCGGGGTCATTGCAGCACTGTTGGGCCGCCAAAAGGCTACTCTTTGCGCGATCGTATGCCCGTGTATGATAAAATGCAACGGCCAAATTAAATAGCACGTGGGGATTGGTGGGGCAATACAGATACAGCTGATTTAAGTGCAAAATCGCCGATTCATAGTCCCCTATATGGCTGTAACTGTCGGCCAAGTACCGGTGGGCGGCCCGATGGGTGGGATCCTGATCCAAAATTTTTGTGAATACGGCAATGGCGGCTTGGCTGTTTCCCGAGGCGACGTGCTTTAATCCGATTTGTTCCAATACGTCTATATTGGTTACATCATCGGTTGGGGCAGCCAATCGACTGAGCAAGGTGTGGGCCGGCTTGTAATCAGGGTCAATACGCATTATATGGCGAAGAATTGCCACGGCTTCATTATGGCCGTTATGGCTGTAATGCCAGGTGGCCAATGTCATTAATGCGTCCGTGTTCAGGGGATTGGCCTGTAACTGCACCTGACAATCCATTAAAATGGGATCGTGTTTGGGTTGGGTGTACTGCTTGGTCGACGTCAATGTGTAGGGGCTGACGGGCTCTGCTGGCGATTGCGATTCCAAATGCGCCTGCAAACTAATGCGACTGGATTCGGCCCCCAAATTGATTAACCCCTCGTGGCATTTTTGACAAAATAGGGCATTGCCATCCGTTACGGTTTTTTCTGGTAAAAATGCGTGTTTGCATGTGGCGCAGTAATACAAACTCATGGGCTACAGTGTAATGGATGCAAACTGGGATAGCAACATAAACTGAGCTACGAAAGTGTTATAAACTGAGCTACGAAAGTGTTACAGCTCAAAAAGCAATAGGCTCGCGCCTTTTAAAATATATATTAAAAATATAAA
>JALQXX010000098.1 GCA_023262965.1 Candidatus Marinamargulisbacteria bacterium | reverse complement strand
TGGGTTCAGAACGTCGTGAGACAGTTCGGTCCATATCCGGTGTGGGCGTTAGAGTATTGAGAGGATCCTTCCTTAGTACGAGAGGACCGGGAAGGACAAACCGCTGGTGTACCAGTTATCATGCCAATGGTAAACGCTGGGTAGCTAAGTTTGGACAGGATAACCGCTGAAAGCATCTAAGTGGGAAGCCCACCTCGAGATGAGTACTCTCATCCTTTTGGAGTAAGGTCACGGCAAGACTAGCCGTTTGATAGGTATCAGGTCGAAGTGTAGCAATATATGAAGCCGAGATATACTAATAGACCGAGGACTTAAATTTTACCAATTGTTTTTTGAAATTTCAAATAGAGTGTCTTTAGCAAGATGGTACCACGTTGATCCATTTCGAACTCAGGCGTGAAACATTTTAGCGACGATTGTACTGAAAGGGTAGCTTTTCGGGAGACTAGTTCGATGCTCTATTTTCTAACTCCGAGCCTAATGATCTAAACAATTTTTGGGTTTATCGTCTAAGGGATAGGACAAAAACCTTCTAAGTTTTTAATGTAGGTTCGAATCCTACTAGACCCATCTC
>JALQXX010000097.1 GCA_023262965.1 Candidatus Marinamargulisbacteria bacterium | reverse complement strand
CACGGGGGGAGCGAGGCTCGAGCTTGGTCGATCGTGTGTCAACATCGCCATCTGTATGTGCGATTTGGACTCATAGGCCACTAACTGACTAGCTAGTTAATCCGTGCCGCAACCACATCAGCCACACTTGGATGCTGCCCTGTCACCCGACTTCCATCACCTCGGCCCACTGTGATCATTGATTGCAGTGTGGCTCGAGCTTGGTCGATCGCGTGTCATCAGCACCATTTGTATCGGCGATTGGTTTGCAGGCCACTCGAACTAGTTAAAGGAGGTGTCAGCCGGACGCATTTCATTGGCGGATGATTGATCATCGGGCCTCCAAGTTTACCCACTGCGATCATGTATTGCAGTGCGGTGAACCACTGGACTGCCCTGTGACAACACCACCTTTGATTTCACTCCGGTCTGACGAACCTCATCTGACCGAGACCAGGAGGAGTACCGTTGGGGGGTGGCCGACGGGCATGTCCTGTCATCAGCTAGCCCCCCCTCGGGCTTCATGATGGCTCGGTCAGTTACAGGGTAGGTTGCTGAGCGCGTCTCGTCAGTCAACCCCCCCCCCTATGAAAAATACATAACAAGGGAATAA
>JALQXX010000096.1 GCA_023262965.1 Candidatus Marinamargulisbacteria bacterium | reverse complement strand
TTACGCTTTCTTTAAAGGATGGCTGCTTCTAAGCCAACCTCCTGGCTGTCTTGGAGTTCCCACTCCCTTTCACACTTAATCATTATTTGGGGACCTTAGCTGTTGATCTGGGCTGTTTCCCTCTCGACAATGAAGCTTATCCCCCACAGTCTCACTGCCACGTTCTCACTTACCGGCATTCGGAGTTTGGCTGACGTCAGTAACCTTGTAGGGCCCATCGGCCATCCAGTAGCTCTACCTCCGGCAAGAAACACGCAACGCTGCACCTAAATGCATTTCGGAGAGAACCAGCTATCACGAAGTTTGATTGGCCTTTCACCCCTATCCACAGCTCATCCCCTCGGTTTTCAACCCAAGTGGGTTCGGTCCTCCACGACGTCTTACCGTCGCTTCAACCTGGCCATGGATAGATCACTTCGCTTCGGGTCTAGGACATGCGACTGAATCGCCCTATTCAGACTCGCTTTCGCTACGGCTACCCCTCACGGGTTAACCTCGCCACATATCGCTAACTCGCAGGCTCATTCTTCAAAAGGCACGCTGTCACCCCAACAAGCTGGCTCCAACGGTTTGTAAGCACACGGTTTCAGGTACTATTT
>JALQXX010000095.1 GCA_023262965.1 Candidatus Marinamargulisbacteria bacterium | reverse complement strand
ATTTTTTGACTTAAATCCTGCCTCACAATAAGAAAGATAAAACTCCCACATTCTTTTAAATGTTAAGTCAAAGCCTTGATTTTTTATTAAATCCCATTTTTTTAAAAACTCATTTCTCCATATAGCCAATGTATTTGCATAATGGTCAGCATAAGAAATATATGAATTTATAGTTAAACCGTTATCAGAAACATAACGATTAATGCTATTTTTATTTGGTAAAAAACCACCAGGAAAAATATATTTTTGAATAAAATCTTGTTTGTTTTTGTATCTGTCAAACAACCTATCATCGATAGTAATTGCTTGAATGGCTGCTTTTCCACCATCAGATAAGTTGGTTTTAATAGTTTTAAAATAACCCTCTAAATAATTTTGACCAACTGCCTCAATCATCTCTATAGAGGCAATTGAATTGTATTTACCTTTAAGATCTCTGTAATCTTTTATTTCAATATTTACTTTTTCGTTTAAACCACAATTAAAAATTCTTTCTTTTGCGTATTCAAATTGTTTTTTTGATATTGTGATACAGTCAAGTTTAACATCATATTTTTTACCTAAGTACTCAGCAAAACCTCCCCAACCACATCCTATTTCTAAAACTTTGTCGCC
>JALQXX010000094.1 GCA_023262965.1 Candidatus Marinamargulisbacteria bacterium | reverse complement strand
ATTTTGGATGGGACTATAACAAGTGCGGATATTGCGAATGGCACCATAACCAATGCGGATATTGCGGACAATGCCGCCATAGCTTTAAGTAAAATTGATATGACAGGTTTTGAGAGTAGTAAATGGATAGGTAATTCGGACATATACTACAATGGTGGGAAGGTGGGAATTGGAACCAATACGCCCTCACAAACCTTGGATGTGAGTGGGAATGGTATTGTATCCGGTGGGATCGAGGTTAAGAAAAAATCCACCATAGCCGGTTTTGCGTTGGATGAAAATAGTCTGTATTCAATAAATCCTTCAGGAACAAAATCGTTTTGGTTTTCTTCGGGAGACAGCGGGTATGATTCAAGTATATTGGGTCAGAAATTGGGGATTGGAACCTATACGCCTTCAGAAACCTTGGATGTGAGTGGGAATATTAAAGCTAGTGGAAGTGTGTCTGCAAACATGTTTATAGGAGATGGGAGCCAGTTAACCAATGTGACAGCGGGATCGGTGGACTGGGCGAATATAACCAATAAAAATGTCATTGGATCCGAGATTTTGGATGGGACTATAACAAGTGCGGATATTGCGAATGGCACCATAACCAATGCGGATATTGCGGACAATGCCGC
>JALQXX010000093.1 GCA_023262965.1 Candidatus Marinamargulisbacteria bacterium | reverse complement strand
AGAATCAGTACAGATTACTCGTAATGATAATTTTGATATTACATTCACACGAGTAACTGGATATAACTTATTATCAAAAGGATATATCCTTGAATCTAACGAAGGATTTATTGAGGTTGAAAGACAATATCCAACTAAAGAAACTTATTCTTTACGATACACTTTCTCACCAAGTAGAAATACTTTAGTAATAATGAAACCAAACTCATCACAGGCTTGGGTATTTACTAGATACAACTAAACTCATATTACATATTCATTTTGAAATCCTCACAATCGTGGGGATTTTTTATTACGCTCGGGTGGTGGAATCGGTAGACACGTTGGACTTAAAATCCAATGACCATTGGGTCGTGAGGGTTCAAGTCCCTCTCCGAGTACAACTATCGTTCATTGAAATATTGTAAAATTAAATTAAGGAAACTATTATGGAAACATTTATGTATGTTCTTATAGGTATCTTATCGGCGGTATTCACCTTTAGTGTTGGATATTCGGTGATTGGGGTAGTTAGAGGAAATAAGCAATTAAAAGGAATAGAAGATAGTATATTCCAATTAGAATTAGATTTAGGAAATCTACATAGAGAACTAAACGAAAGAATTGATTTGACAGAAATGCGAATCGAT
>JALQXX010000092.1 GCA_023262965.1 Candidatus Marinamargulisbacteria bacterium | reverse complement strand
TATTGGCCTTGTTGAAACTACTGTTGGACCATCACCATATGTGTTTGTGGGAAAGATTACTTCCGTTAACCAGGACGAAAAGACGTTCAAGTGCAAGCCTTTCAAGTGTACCGTGGATCCGTGGACACCTGCCTGTTTGGATAAACCTTGGCACGCTCATCCACAAGACAACGACGATGAAAATCCACACTATTCGGTGATGCATTACTTCGCTAAGCTCAAACAAAACAGAGCAATCCCGAAAGCTGCTAAAGATGCAGTCGAAAGCCGAAGGATTCACTGGGCCCTCGATTGAGGATGAGGCAACAACCAGCACATTATATAATCATAAATAATTATTATTTATATCTTTATCTTTATCTGAACGATGTACGGATCGGATGGAATTCAACGTGTGTATACGATAGTACAGTCTGTGTTTGATGTTCACGAATCGTCGAAATTGTAAACAGAACTACTGATAACAGTAACTGTGATTATGGAGCTACTATTGTCTGTTTGGTTTGGCCTCTAGAGGCCTTCAGAGGCCCATACGAGCCAAATCATTGTTTTCGGGACGTCCCTTGAGTGATATTATCGAAATATGTCACTTGTGGACACGTTGGAGGATTCCAACCTGCTCTAATATG
>JALQXX010000091.1 GCA_023262965.1 Candidatus Marinamargulisbacteria bacterium | reverse complement strand
GTTTTACCAAAGCTTCATCCTGGCCATGATTAGATCACCCGGGTTCGGGTCTATAAATAGGGACAAGCGCTTTATTCAAACTTGCTTTCGCTATGGCTCCGGCTCAATAGCCTTAACCATGCCACTACCTATAAGTCGCCGGCACATTCTTCAACAGGCACGCAGTCAAACGTTAAATCGTTCTCCTACTGCTTGTAAGCTTATGGTTTCATGTTCTATTTCACTCCCCTAAAGGGGTTCTTTTCACCTTTCCCTCACGGTACTAGTTCACTATCGGTCACTTAGGAGTATTTAGCCTTACGAGGTGGTCCTCGTTGATTCACACGGAATTCCACGTGCTCCATGCTACTCGGGATACAAACAATAATAGCTAAGTTTTCAGTTACAGGGCTGTCACCTTCTTTGGCGTCGCATTCAACGACTTCACCTAACTACACTAAATATTCAAGCCTGTCCCACAACACCGAAAATCGGTTTAGGCTGTTCCCATTTCGCTCGCCGCTACTAAGGGAATCGCTTTTGCTTTATTTTCCACCGGCTACTAAGATGTTTCAATTCACCGGGTTGCCTCTTTCTTACCTATAAATTCAGTAAGTAGTAAAATGGGTTCCCCCATTCGGGTACCTCCGGATCAAAGCTT
>JALQXX010000090.1 GCA_023262965.1 Candidatus Marinamargulisbacteria bacterium | reverse complement strand
TATACTCTACGCGTGATTTCCGACCACGCTGAGCGCACCTTCGTACTCCTCCGTTACTCTTTAGGAGGAGACCGCCCCAGTCAAACTACCCACCAGACACGGTCCTCGTCCCGGATAACGGGACAGAGTTAGAACCTCAACATTACCAGGGTGGTATTTCAAGGACGGCTCCATTGGAACTAGCGTTCCAACTTCAAAGCCTCCCACCTATCCTACACAAGTAAGGTCAAAGTTCAGTGTCAAGCTACAGTAAAGGTTCACGGGGTCTTTCCGTCTAGCCGCGGGTACACTGCATCTTCACAGCGATTTCAATTTCACTGAGTCTCTGGTGGAGACAGCGCCGCCATCGTTACGCCATTCGTGCAGGTCGGAACTTACCCGACAAGGAATTTCGCTACCTTAGGACCGTTATAGTTACGGCCGCCGTTTACTGGGGCTTCGATCAAGAGCTTCGCTTACGCTAACCCCATCAATTAACCTTCCAGCACCGGGCAGGCGTCACACCCTATACGTCCACTTTCGTGTTTGCAGAGTGCTATGTTTTTAATAAACAGTTGCAGCGGCCTGGTTTCTGCGGCTGTCATCAGCTCAGGAAGCAAGTTCCATCACCAACAACAGCGTACCTTCTCCCGAAGTTACGGTACCATTT
>JALQXX010000089.1 GCA_023262965.1 Candidatus Marinamargulisbacteria bacterium | reverse complement strand
AACACCTCCATGGGCCAGCTCGTCTACGACAGCGGTCCTTCCGTCGACAATTGGCTGCAGTGGGGGACTTTCAAAGACGCTGCAGACGGCATGACAGACAAGCAACTGAAGGTCCGCCCCTTACGTCTGTCGATGCACATACCGATAAATAAAGTGTCTTGTGTTGCGTACTGATACAGACACGCACACACCACACACACACTCACATGCGCATACACACACACCACACACACACACATACACACACATACACACACATCGCAGGGGCTCGCACAGGATATTTGTGCCTCCCCTGAAGAAGCCGCGGGGTACACCAGAGGGGAGGCTATCGCCCACTGCACCACCGTGGTCATCAAGACTTTCCAGCGAAAGGCATTCGACTGCGGGGCAATCGGCGTGGAGTACTTCATGCCTCATATGCTCCTCGTGGTCATGATGCCTGGCTGGACGGAGAGAAGGGCAATCGAACACGTGAAGACCTGGCTGAACCGTGGGCAGCTTTTCACAGCCTCCAACGCTGCCATGCAGTATGTGCACAGCAAACACCGGGCCCTTTTCCCCAACAGTCTGGGGACGCCACCGCGTGGCACCATCCTGGTGCGAAACCAGTGGTTTAACCAGTTTGTCTCGGATATTGCGCGGACCCACGTTCATGACG
>JALQXX010000008.1 GCA_023262965.1 Candidatus Marinamargulisbacteria bacterium | reverse complement strand
CAAAATGCATAGGCTATCGCTACTAAAAATTGTTCCTGTACCGATCCATCCGATGGATGCGTCTCATACACAGCAATGCATTGTTTAAACTGGTTGTTGCAAAAGTGTTGAGCAATCATGGATGGTGGGACAGGTTGCGTCATTATGATTCCACTATAACCAATAATAGTTGCTGCATACAACTTATTTGCGATTTCGATTGAGTTCCATGTATTGCGCATTTGGCTTAGGTTGAGTAGTCTGTTGAGTATGAGTAATTGGTATCGCCATATGTTGCAATCACCAGAAACCGCGTCACGCATACCCGTTTGGATGATGCGGCAGGCCGGCCGGTATTTGCCAGAGTATCGTGCCATTCGGCAGCAGCACGATTTTTTAGACATGGTGTATACCCCCGCTATTGCTGCAGAGGTTACCTGTCAGCCCATTGAGCGGTATGGGTTTGATGCCGCCATTTTATTCTCCGATATTTTGGTAACCGCCCAGGCCTTGGGGATGGCACTTCGGTTTTCAGATGGGGTGGGCCCGCAATTTGACATCCCCATACGCACAGGGGATGATGTGGCGCGCTTGCAGGTCGTGTCGGGGTGGTTGGATCCCATTTATGAAACCGTTGAACGGGTGATTTCCCGAGTATCGCCGCAGACGGCGGTGATTGGGTTTGCGGGGGCCCCGTTTACGGTGGCCTCGTACATGATTGAGGGGCGATCATCGGCGCAACTACCCCACACCAAGCGACTGATGATGACGGATACCCGTCTATTTGAAACCCTATTGGACCATATTACCGATGTCACCATTGCGTATTTGGTGGGTCAGTGTCGTGCGGGTGTTCAGGCCCTCCAGCTATTTGATACCTGGATTGGCACCTTGGATTGGCCATCCTGTGAGCGGTTCAGTGCGCATTACATCGCGCGCATTGTGCGGGCATTGCGCGAGCAGGGCTGTGATCAACCCATTACGGTTTTTGGTAAGCAAACCAGTGTGTTTTATCCGTTGTATGAAGCGGCGGGGGTGGATGTGATTAGTGTGGACTGGAACGGGGACTTGGGGCGTATGGATGCGGTACTCCGGCGGGGGATGGGGTTGCAGGGGAATTTGGATCCTCATTATTTGTACGGGTCCAAATCCCAAATTCAGGCGCGGGTTCAGGCGATTTGTGAATCGGTGCCTAGCCATCGTCCGTTTATATTTAATTTGGGGCATGGCCTTATGCCGGATATTCCAACCGATGCGGTGCAGTGGGTGGTGGATGCCGTTCGGGCGTATCAACGACCTGTGGTAACCGTTTAGAGGGTGGCTAGAGGAAGGGCTTCATTGGGGGAATCACTGTAATAAGCGGTTGAAAAAAATGTCTGTTGCAAACAGGTGGCAATATCAGTGGCAGCGGTTTGATGGTGATCGGATAATGGGGTCCAGGGCACCGAGGGATTGGCAATCAGGGGGGCAATGTGGTGGGCAATGGTTTGGGGATCGCTGGAGGGAATAAAGGTGGCCTGCCCGCCTTCAATTAATTGATGCTGCTCGCGAAACCGCTGTTTGGTGGATTGCGGCCCGGTGCCAATAAACGAAATGACATGGCGTTTGGCATATAGGGCTTGTTCATTGGCGGTACCGGCCAGACCAATGACCACCCGGGATGCATGCAGCACGTCGTAAAATGCCGATGATACGGTTACAACCTGTCCGGATGGGCCGTGTACGAATGTGGGGATTGTTGAATCGGGGACGAACGACCAACCATGGGCATCCGCCATATCCCAGGATTGAATGGGGATATGGTCGGGGATAGCGGCAGACCACACAACATGGGGCAACGCTAGTTGGCCAATCGCATTTAAAATGAGCATCATGTTGGACTCTGCTTCGTGGCGCGAGCCGGGTAAAATACCCACCCCAATGGCGTTGGGGGGTGGTGGTACATCGGCGGTCATACCATCAAACATGGGATTTCCAAAAAAGTGGGACGGCAGGTTTTTTGTTCGAAACCGCTCGTGCGTTTCACGATCACGCGGAAACACAAGATCGCAGTATCGCCGCATTAGGAGGTACTCCACCATACTATGAGGAATACAGCGTTCCGATTTCGCCGTCGGAAAAAACACCGTGGGAATGGGCTGCCTAAATGTTGCCATTACTAGAGCAAATACATCCCCCACCACAATTTGAAAGTCGGCTGGGGAATCGCGTAAGACCCGATAGTTGTACCGCAATTGCCCCAGCAACCCGGCCCTGAGATCCCGCCATACGTCCCAAAATCGCCGCAAAAACCCACCGCTTGGCAACACCGGTTTTGGGGATAAGCCGACCGCAATGCCCGCCCGTTTGTAGGCCTCGCCCGTACCCACCAAGGGCATACCAATCATGATATGGGGGTCCATTTTTAAGGCCTTCGCTAATATTGTAGCAATGACATCCTCACCAAAACCGTTACTGACCCAACGTACGCGCATGTATTACATCACAGTATGAAATATTTGGGTGAGGTTGGCAATACGGTAATCCGGTTCGGTGTCGGTGTGGGAATCTCCCACCAATACGGATGCGACACCGGCGCGTTTTGCCGCCTGAATATCGACATCGGAATCCCCCACCATGAGTACCTGATCGGGTGTTAATTGATGGGTGGTCATCAGTTGCAGCAGCATACCGGGGTTTGGTTTTCGAAAGGGGGAATCTTGTTTGTAATCCCCAATCCCATGCTCGGGATGGTAGGGGCAAAACAGGGTCTCGGTGATGGGGGCGCCATTGGCGGCCAGTTGATCGGTAATATACGTCGCAACGCGGTGATACTGGTCAAGACTGTAGTACCCGCGGCCAATGCCCGATTGATTGGTCGCAATAAACAAGCGAATACCCCGTTGAACCAGGGCCGCACACACACGAAACGTATCCGCAAAAAAAACAACATCCGAAATGGCGTGGAGGTAAGGAACCGATTCAATCAAGGTGCCATCTCGGTCAAATATAATGCCGCGGATTAATTTTGGGTTAACGGGGGCGATGGCGAGCGATCCAGTGTAGGAGGGGGTTGCAAGGTCGTGTCTGTTGGGGCGTCATTGTCTGGCGAGTCGGTTGAATCGGTCTTGGCGGCGTCGGATGAGGCCGATTTGGTTTCAAAATAGTGGGAAATGTGATCGGTGTACACCGTTTTAACCGCTGGCGAAAAGATGGTATCATCTACCGATGCAATATAGTCCAGAACATCGGTTTGGGGCGCGCTACGCACCAAGTTGATGACGGTTAAAAGGGCATTAATGTAAGGTGATTTCGGTATAAAAATGGGCTGATTCACGTCAAATTTACGCGCAGCGTTGGGAATCATAACCGATTGCGTGGGGGTAATGCTCGCGGTGGGAATAATGGCATAAAAATCCGATAAAGGAATGACCGCATCGGCATTGTAGGCAATATTGGCCAGGTGCGTTATAAAAGCAGTGCTAACAATATGCGTGTAGGGGGTTATGGTAATGTTTTCGGTAACCGGCTTTGATTCAACACGCATTACATACGTGTTGGCATCGGTGTAGTACGTTGTGAGGTAGTAATCGTATTTGGGGAGCAATTTACCAAACGATAAGCCAATACTCACCGATTCGGTAACGGTTTTGGCGGTCATATAGCCTTGCTTGTAACGGGATTCGGTAACGGTATTTTTTTTGGTGTCAAAATTCGTGATGGTAATGGGTGGTGGGGGCGTTGTTTTGGTGGCGGTCACTGTATTGGCGGTTGGTTGGGTGGATACGGTGGAGGAGGCTTCAGAGGCAGTGCGGGTAGAGGGTGCGGATTGATCGGGCACCGAGGGCGATCCATTGGGTGTTGGCGTGTGGCTTTGGGGCTTTGGGGTATTAGCAGATTTTTGGGTGATAACCGCGTGGGCCCACCCCAATTTTTCGGTGCCATGATTTAGACGGATGCCTTGAGCATAGCCATAAATGGCAAGCGCATTTTGGGTACTTGGTATACTGGACCATCCGTGGCTGGTTACGTCCGATAATTGCAGGGTTTGGTTCATGGAAAAATAACGGGATGTGGTGGATTGATCCGATACATCTTCGGACACTTTGCCACAGGCCAAAACCGTCACGGCCATCATGCCTAAATAAACCCAATGACGTATTGCAACACTCATGTCATTACCAGTGTATCAAAAGTGGTGAATAAGCACTAGGGGGTTGTAAACTGAGCGGCGAAAGTGTGACATCTCAAAAAGACATAGTCTCGAACATTGTAAAAAATATATAAATATAAATTATATTTATTATTTATTAAATAAGATTCAGGTGTAGCGCCTCTATGATTTTGTCCCCCGTGTGTTCATACCAATTACTGTGTCAACGGTTGGCTAGTGATGTCAATGCATGATGCATACCTCATACGACGTACCATCGTTTGTGCGTAATTTGTATCATAGTACTATCTTAGTTTGATTCCATATCGACAGATGCGGGTGCATTAGCGCGGCGATTCATGGCACGAAGGCCACGGGTTAAAGCACCAAAATTGGCTTGAGACAGTACCATATGATCATTGATGAGGGTTAAAATGCGTTCGGCGACATCCAATCGCTGGGTGTCCAATACGGATAAGTCCGATGATTCGACCGATAACGATTTTGTGGGCAAGGCGGATGGCGAGGATTGCATGGATAGGGGCAACAAACGCAGTGATTGGGGGCTAATGGGGGGGATCCGTTCATCGGATTCCGAGTCGGTTTCGGACATTGTGAGCAGATCTGTGGGGGTAGTCCCCCAAATCGATTCTTCCCCAAACAGCTCTTTTTCTATGTTTTTTAGGGCTTTAATAATGCTCTTGAGTTCATCGTTGCACTCGGGCATTAGTTCAACCATTTCACCCAAAAGGGTGATCATTTTGGAAATGTCCCCGGATTGAATCCCATCCGATATGATGGCTTTAATGAGCGTTAAAATTTGATTGATCTCATCAATTTGAGAGGCAGACAGACCCAATGGGTTGCCTTTTTGATTGACCGTTAGATCCATTTGATTTAAAAAATTTTGAACAATACCAAGCATAATAAGCACTCCTTGTGGTTTTAGTATCGATGACGATTTTCAAAAACTTGCATCGAGGAGTGCCGCGGTTAAAAACGGCAACGCGTAGACCAACTCACCATATTCAAACCAATAGTCGTTACGGGGCAATCGGGCATAACCACTATACGATGCCAGCCAAAGGCCAATCAACCACAACGGACGGTCCAAGAGGTGCAATCCAATGACGGTGCCAAGGCTTGCAATCACAATAAGGGTATCCGGTAGGGGATTTCCCCGTTCGTGCATATCATGAACGCTAAGGTTAATGAACGTCGCACTAAACACCACCAGTAGCGCGGGGTATAGTGGCGGAATAAAGGCCGTCATTACCAGGGTAAATACGGCGGCCACCACCCATTTTTTAAAGGGACCATACCCATTTGGATACGCCAGGCCAATGCTGTGGACCACAACCCCTGCTGCAATAAGGGGCCATGCGCGAGGGGGCCATAGCTTAATCAGTAACGGGAGGAGGATGGTACTGTAAAGGCCCAGTGTTACCAATAACAGCCGGGGATGACGGGCGTATAGGTGGTGACGCTGTCCCAATGGTTCCATCGCCAATGTCGCATCGATCCAGCGATCCACGCTGTAAAACGCCGATGTCGCCACACAAAGTCCAACAACCGATACGCCTGAAACGGGGGTTAGGGTATTTAAAAACAGTTGAACCGCCACCACGGACATGACGGTGTCGGCATTCACCCATCGACAGAGCGTAATACGTTTATAGCCCAGTTTACAGAAAGTAGGGAATAATGTCATCCAAAACAATATACCCGCTGGGTGATATGGCCATATCCACGTCGGTGAGCTGTATGTAGTGGGCATTAGACAGGGCCTGTAAAGGCTCGGCAAAGACATCCCGCATGGCAATCCCAAATTGTGCCTCAACACGGTCAAACCGAATGGGTTGGTGGTACCGAAGGCGTACCGATATAAAATCCGCCCAGTCAACAGGGGTTGGTGTTAAGGCATTTGCTGGCCAGGGCGCGTCCAAATACCGGTACATATCGGGGTCATTTTGGTACCGATGGCCCAAAAAGTACGAATGCGCACCCGCCCCCAAGCCAATGGTGGGTTGGCAGGTCCAATATTTAATATTATGGCGGCATGCCTGTCCCGGTTTGGCAAAATTGGATACCTCATAATGCTGATAGCCTGCGTCGATTAATACCCCTTGAATATAGGCATAGTCATCGGCTTGGTCGTCATCACGGGGGGTAATGCCGGCCGAGTGATAGGGGGTTTTTTCATAAATGGTTAACCCATATAAAGCCACGTGGGGAACAGCCAAGGCCAATACCTGCGCCAACGACGTTTGCAAATCGCGTTGCCGGTGGTTGGGGTGCCCAAATATAATATCAACACTGTAACGAGGGATGCCCAGATCCCGCAGGGCCTCGAGGCAGGTCACCACGTCCGCTGCCGAGTGATCGCGGCCATAGTCCGATAACACGCGATCCACAAACGATTGCCCCCCGACACTGATGCGATTTACACCCAACTGAATGAGATCGGCCAAGGTATCGGGGGTGCTATGGGTGGGATTGATTTCCATGCTAAATTCCAGATCGGCGGTGGGGTCAAAATACTGGGATACCCCCGCGTACAGGGTTTTTAGCTGGTCGATGGTGAGCGCGTTGGGTGTACCGCCCCCCAAATACAGGGTGTCGATGGGAATGCGGCCATAGGTTTCGGTGTAGCGGGCCATTTCGGTCAACAAATTGGTTAAAAAAATATCCGCAGCGGCGGCGGTGTAGGGCACCTTATAAAAAGCGCAATACGGGCAAAACCGGTGGCAAAAGGGAATATGCACATACAAGCCAACCGGATCCAAGGGAATCAAGGCGATGGAATTAATCCGAAATTAAGGCTTTTTTAAAGACTTCGATTTCATCCAAGGCTTTTCCGGTACCCAATGCCACACATTTTAAGGGGTCCTCGGCGATCTTGGTTATAATATTGGTTTGTTCTTGAATATGGCGATCCAGGCCTTTGAGTAAGGCCCCGCCACCGGCTAAAGTAATTCCCATATCCATAATATCGGAAGATAACTCAGGGGGTGTTTTTTCGAGGGTTTGGCGAATGCCGTCGACAATGGTGGAAATGGTATCTTTTAAGGCATCCCGAATTTCAACCGAGGTGAACGTAAAAGTTTTGGGTAGCCCGGACACCAAGTCGCGCCCGCGTACTTCCATCGACCGTTCTTCATCGCATTCAGCCGCGGAGCCCAATTGAATTTTGACATCCTCGGCCGTGCGTTCACCAACCAATAAACGGTAGTTTTCACGGCAGTGAGAAATAATCGCTTCATCCATCTCGTCACCGGCTACACGAATGGATTTTGCCACAACAATGCCGCCCAACGATATGACGGCTACTTCGGTGGTGCCCCCACCGATATCCACAATCATACTACCCGAGGGTTCTGAAACAGGTAACGACGCGCCAATGGCGGCGGCCATGGGCTCTTCCAGCAAATAGGCCTCACCCGCACCCGCTTGGTAGGCGGCATCCAAAACGGCCCGTTTTTCAACACCCGTGATTCCAGAGGGAATCCCAATGATAATGCGTGGCTTAGCAACCAAAATTTTACGATCCAAAGCCTTTCGAATGAAGTGTTTGAGCATGGTTTCCGTAATGTCAAAATCGGCGATAACCCCATCACGAAGCGGACGAACAGCGATAACATTTCCGGGTGTTCGGCCAATCATGCGCTTGGCATCATCCCCAACGGCAAGCACTAAATTGCGTTTGGAGTCCAATGCCACGACCGATGGTTCTTGAATAACCACCCCGCGACCACGTACAAAAACCAAAACATTTGCGGTACCCAAATCGATACCCAAGTCACAATTGAGGGATGGAAATAACTTAACTAGTGCGCGTCGCATGACTACAAACTCCTTACTAATGGCTAGTATATCAGATTCAATTGCGCGATGAAAAGGTGCTTTTTATAACCCAATATCGGCGGACAGTTTCAGCCAAGCGGTCGGATCCACACGGACGCCTTGAATACTAATCCCAAAGTGGACATGGCTGCCGGTTGCCACGCCTGTAGCCCCCACGGTACCAATAATATCCCCGTGATTGACGGTATCATTCACCTGAACAGCCAGGGTATCCATATGGTTGTATATCGAAACAATCCCCCAGCCATGATCGATCATAACCGTATTGCCATGCACGGTTAAGGCATCGGCCAAAATCACCCGTCCGCCCGCGGTAGCCTTCAAAGGGGTTCCGGTTTTTTGGGCAATGTCAATGCCGGCGTGTTTCCAGCCCGGCTGGCCGTTATAGCGACGTTCCGTGCCAAATACCGAGCTAATACGACCGGTAACCGGCCATATGAATGGAAACCAAAAATACCGCTCCGGGGATAGGGTTCGAAACCCTTTGCCAATACGCGCGGTTTCGGTGTTACGGCTTTTGGTGTTGGTATGAATGGTGGTTTTGGATGGGCTAAGTGTTATATTTTCCTGAAGAAATTGAGCATCTTGAATGAGTAGCGAGCGGGTATCGGTGTGGACCGAGTTGTCGGTGAAGGTAACGGTTGTTTTTAGGGGGAGGGATTGGGGAGCTGTGTAGCGATCAATGCCCATGGGGGCCACCCACACCGATGCCGGTTTAATGGGCGATGGGAAGGCGTTAAATGCGCGTTTATTGAAGCGTATTGCGACGTGTTGTATGGGTTTGTTGGTGATTACGGTCACCCATAATGGGTCACCTTGTTTGGGGGACGGGGGGGATACATCAATGGTAACAGAGGGGGTGGCATAAACCACGGTAACCAAAACGATAAATCCGGATAGGAGCCAGTTCATATATTACCAGTGTACCGCATTTGGGGATTTTTTTTTGAAATGGGATTCGGGGGCAATCGCTATTTAAAATAGTCTGGTTTTTTAAATCCCGATTCTGGTACACTACACCATATGATCATTATAGTCAGCGGGGGTTATCACCGCACTCATATTAGCGGATGTCATTTGTGAATAGTGTTTTAGACATTGTATACCAACGCATTTGCACCAATCCGACGAAGCCGGCCCTAGGGTATTTGGTTGACGGGGCGTATTGCATGATCACTTATCACGATATGGGGCGTCATGCCGAGGCCTTGTATCGGCATTTGGCGGCAACCATGCCCAAGCCGGGACGTATTGGTATATGGGCGGGGAACGGGTGGCCGTGGCTGGTATCCGATTTGGCGATTCAATTGCACGGATCCGTATCGGTGCCCATTTACCCCACAATCGGGGATGATCAACTACGGGATATTTTTGCGCATGCCAAACTGGATGGTATGGTGATTGACGCGGCGAACTATCCCCGCTTGAGTGCCCATCAAGACGATTTGGGGGATATGAAAACGCTGGTGTACATTGCCAAAAATGCGGGTGACAAAACGATCCCCCCCCATGCAACGTCTTTTGAGGTGGCAGCGGCCCTTGATCCGGCCATTCAGGCTGTAACGCCAGAGCTCTGGCAGGCCAATCGCATGGCCGATGTGATGACCATTCTCTACACATCGGGGACCACGGGTATTCCCAAGGCAGTGCCGTTAACCCATGCTAATATTGTTTATAATTATCAGGGCATTCACCATAATTTACCCATTACATCCGATGATTCGGTGCTATCGTTTTTGCCATTGTCGCATATTTTTGAGCGGACGGTGGGGTGCATTTGTGTGTTAGGGGTGGGGGCAACGATTTATTATGCCGAATCCATTGATACGGTGGTGCGGGACGTGGCCATCGCCAAACCCACATGCCTAATTAGTGTGCCACGATTGTACGAGAAAGTGTATCAACGGGTGTATGCCAATGCTCAAGGCATCAAGGGGGTTGTGTTGACATTGGCGTTATGGATTGGGCAGCATCAAAAAACCGGATGGTTGCGGTCTCTGGCGCATCGGGCGGTATTTGCGACGATTCACAAACGATTGGGCAATCGGGTCCGGTTTTTGGTATCCGGAGGGGCCCCATTGCTCCCCAAAATTGAAGTGTTTTTTAATGCCATTGGCTTGCCCGTGATTCAAGGGTATGGGCTAACCGAAACATCCCCTATTATTACAGCGAATTTTGATCAGCGTGTGGGATCGGTGGGGAAACCCTTGCCCAATATAACGGTGCGCATTGACGATGATGGGGAGTTAACGGTGAAAGGGCCGAGTGTGTTTTCTGGCTATGGGAACGTTCCCAACGACGGGGTTTTCACAGAGGATGGGTATTTTAAAACCGGTGATTTGGCCCGAATCGATACGGAAGGCTACGTGTACATTACCGGTCGAAAAAAAGAATTAATTGTTTTGTCAAACGGCAAAAATGTCAGCCCATTGCGGGTGGAGGCCGCTGCGGCCCATTCGGCATTCATCCAACATATTATGGTTGTGGGGGAGAATCATTCCTATTTGGTGGCGTTGGTAGTGCCGCATATGGATGCGGTTTTTGCGGCAATAGGGCGATCGGTATCGGCCGATGATCCGGCGGTTCAGACCCTTATTATGCAGGATATTCAGCGGTACTCTCGGGAATTGGCGCCCTTTGAAACCATCAAGAAGGTGGCCATTTTATCGGATGATTGGGGCATTGATACCCATGAACTAACCCCCACCCTCAAATTGCGGCGCGGGGTTATTGCTAATAAATACCGGGATCGTATCGACACACTCTATATGACCCAAAAGAAAGGACAATTACTATGACAGAGCGTATTGCCGTAGCCAGTGGGGTACGGACACCATTTTGTAAGATGGGGACCCAGTTGGCCGCGATAGACGCGGACCAATTGGGGGTTATTCCCCTCAGAGAGGCCTTATTGCAAGCCAAGATACGGCCCAACGAGGTGGATGATGTGATTGTGGGCTGTTGCGGCCAACCCGCCCACGCGGCGAATGTAGGGCGTGTGATTGCCTTAAATGCGGGGATTCCCGAGCATGTCCCGGCGGTAACGGTGCATCGCAATTGCGCATCGGGTATGGAGGCCTTGTCTACAGCGGCCCAGCGCTTGTTATTGGGAGAAGCGGATATTATTGTGACGGCAGGAGTGGAATCCATGTCCAACTACCCGCTGCTATTTGGCCCCGCTATGAAGCGTTTTTTTGAGCGATTGTACATGGCCAAAACCCCTGCGCAGCGATTGGCGGTTTTGGCATCGTTTCGGTTGCGGCATTTGGCGCCCGTAATGGCCTTGCAGGTGGGGTTAACCGACCCAACCTGCGGTTTAATTATGGGGCAAACCGCCGAAAATATTGCCTCACTTTTTAATATTTCCCGATTGGAGCAAGATGAATGGGCCAATACCTCCCATCATCGAGCGGCTCAGGCAATGGATGCGGGCTATTTAAATACCGAAATTGTGCCGGTGTATCCGGATCAAAACCATACGTCCAATGAGCCCATTATGGCCGATAATGGACCGCGTGCTAACCAAACCATCGAGGCCCTGCAAAAATTAAAGCCCTACTTTGATCGCCGCTTTGGTACAGTAACGGTGGGCAGTTCCAGTCAGTTAACCGATGGCGCAGGGGCGATGGTCCTTATGCGGGAGTCCACCGCTAAAGCCCGTGGCCTGCGACCTTTGGGGTATATTTCGGGCTATGCTTATGCCGGGTGCGATCCCAAAACCATGGGATTGGGACCGGTGTTTTCAACCCATAAACTCTTTAAAAAATACCGGCTATCCATGGCTGATGTGGATTTAATGGAACTGAATGAAGCGTTTGCGGCCCAGGTGTTGGGAAATGTTCGGGCCTTTGAATCGGAACAATTTGCGCGTGACCACTTGAACGATACCACCGCATTGGGTGCGATTGATACGGATCGGCTCAACGTGAATGGCGGAGCGATTGCGCTGGGCCATCCCTTGGCAGCAACAGGGCAGCGGATTGTGATGACATTATTATATGAACTGCGGCGTCGGGACCAGCGGCGGGGCTTGGCCACACTGTGTATTGGTGGGGGGCAAGGGGCGTCGTTTTATGTGGAGGCGGGCGAATGACGGCACTAACGGTTGTTTATAAGGATGCCTTTGCCTACGTCACGATTGATCAGCCAGGGGAGGCGGTGAATACCTTTGGGCGTAGCCTACTCGATGAATTGGATCAGCTAATCAACACGCTTGACGCGGCGCCGGCGGTGCAGTGGGTGGTGGTTGAGAGCGCCAAAAAAGGGGTGTTTATAGCGGGGGCGGATATTCGGGAACTGCAGTCTGCGACATCTGCGGATGATGTGGCGGCACTGATTTCCCGTGGCCAAGAGGTATTTAACCGATGGGCGGCCTTATCAGCCAAAACGGTGGCGCTTATTAACGGGGCGGCCTTAGGAGGCGGCTTGGAATTTGCATTGGCCTGCGATTATGTGGTGGTTACCAATGCCGATACGGTGCGGTTGGGGTTGCCGGAAGTGAATTTGGGGATTATTCCCGGATGGGGCGGTACGCAACGGTTGCCCAAACGGATTGGTGTTTTACCTGCCATTCAGCACATTGTGTCGGGTAAGCCGGTTTCGGGGAAACGGGCATTGGCCATGGGGCTAGCCGATGCGATGGTATCGGCAGCGTTTGGTCAGGCGTCCCTGAACCAATGGATTCAATCCAAGCAATTGAAACGGCGGTGTCCCTCCCGATGGGTGCGTGTGATGACGTATCTGCCATTTTTTAATAGCATTGTTCGGCGGATGGTGCGGTCGGCTATCATTAAAACCACAAAGGGAATGTATCCGGCACCATTAATGGCCTTGGATGTGGTATTAAAAACGCATCGTGGGTCGTTACGCGATGGGTTGATTCGGGAGCGTGACGCTATTAAAGCATTGGTAGCGGCACCCATTCCTCAATATTTAATCGCCTTATTTTTTGCCCAAGAGTCGGTTAAAAAGCAGGTGCCTTCCGGAATAACGCAGCGATCCATCCATCAGGTTGGGGTCATTGGAGCGGGGTTAATGGGGGGTGGCATTGGGTGGTGGTTCATTAATCATGGTCAGGCCGTGCGATTTATGGACATGTCCTGGTCGATGATTTATAAAGGCTACAGTGCCGCGTCGGCCATTATTCAAAAAGGGGTCAAGCGCAAAAAAATCACCGCCAGAGAGGCCATGGTTATGCGACGACGCATGACCGGTACGGTTACCTATTTGGGGTTTGAGATAATGGATTTGGTTATTGAGGCGGTGCCCGAAAAAATGGCCCTTAAACAAGAGGTTTTGGCCACAATCGAGCGGCATGTGGATGAGCAGGCGATTATTGCAACCAATACATCGTCATTATCGATTGATGATATGGCCACGTGCCTCAAAAATCCGCAGCGATTTTTGGGAATTCATTTTTTTAGTCCCGTTCATAAAATGCCGTTGGTAGAAATTATACCGTCTGAGCAGACGTCGCCGGATGTAGTGGCCGATGTGTGCCGTATGGTGATTGCCAATAAAAAATTCCCTATTATTGTTAAAAACTGCCCGGGCTTTTTGGTGAATCGGTTGTTGCTGCCCTATGTGAATGAGGCTATTCATATCCTGTTAGAGGGCTACCCAATTGCAAAAATTGATCGGATTGCAACGGCGTTTGGTATGCCCATTGGGCCATTGGCCTTAGCCGACGAGGTAGGGTTGGATATTGGTTTGCATGTGTTGACCGTATTGGAGGCGGGTTATGGGGATCGCATGATGGTGCCCAAGGTATTGGATCAATTGGTAACCGCTGATCGATTTTTGGGCAAAAAATCGGGAATGGGTTTTTATATTCATACATCAAAAAAGACGGTTCCGCATGATGCGTTGTATGATCGATTGTCGATTAATCAGAAGCATCGGGTATCCCCATCAGAATCCGAGGTCATACGAGATCGATTATTGTTGATTATGGTGAATGAAGCCGCGCGATGTTTGGACGAAAAGGTGGTTGCTTCGCCCCAGTTACTGGACATGGCCATGGTGATGGGAACTGGATTTCCCCCATTTCGAGGCGGGTTGCTGCGATATGCCGATGCGGTTGGCATTCATGGTATTGTGGATCGGCTCACGCAATTGGCCCAAAGGGTGCATACGCGATTTGCACCCTGTTCATATTTACAAACAATGGCTAAAGACAACACATTATTTTATCGAAAGGATTAGCATGCTAATACATAATTTACTACTTATATTGTCGTTATCAACAGGGGCGAAGGTGGCTATTGGCATCGGGTTGGTTTTGGGGGTTATTGCGTTTCGGGTGCCGAGTGTGGCGTTGGCATTGGCGATCATTGGCGCATTGGTTGCCTATCAGGTACCGGTCTCTATTGTTGGTGTGGTGGCCGCGGTATTGGCATTTATAACACTCCCAATTTTACGGGCCCCAACCGTGTCGCGTATGATTATGACGGTTGCGAATCGCCTGCGATTGTTTCCGAAGGTATCGGCTACCGAGAAAGCGGCTTTGGATGCGGGGACAGTATGGATGGACAAAGAGTTGTTTTCGGGGGATCCGTCTATGAAAACACTGATGTCACAACATTTGCGGCCTCTGTCACCCGATGAGCAGGCCTTTTTGGATGGGCCCGTTGCGCAGCTTTGTGAGCTCATTAATGATTGGGAGATTCAGGAGCAAAAAGCGATTCCGGACCATATATGGGCCTTTATTAAAGAGCATCGATTTTTGGGGATGATTATTCCCAGGGCGTATGGGGGATTGGAATTATCGGCGTTGGGGCATAGTCGGGTGATTGAAGCCATTGCTTCGGTATCGCCTACCGTAGCCATTACGGTGATGGTACCCAATTCCTTGGGGCCGGCGGAATTGTTATTGCATTATGGGACACAGGCCCAAAAGGACCGATATTTACGCCGATTGGCGACGGGTGACGAAATCCCCTGTTTTGGGTTAACTGAGCCAACAGCTGGGTCGGACGCCGGGGGATTGCAATCAAATGGGGTCGTATTTAAAGGGAATGATGGGGAATTATACATACGATTCAATTGGAATAAGCGATGGATTACGTTGTCGGGAATATCCACCATTATTGGGTTGGCCTTTTTGTTGCGTGACCCAGACAAACTATTGGGTGGTGCGGTTGAGAGGGGTATTACCTGCGCGCTGATCCCGACTAATACACCGGGAGTGGATGTATCACGGCGACACGATCCATTGGGAGTGCCCTTTGTTAATTGCCCAACAACGGGAACGGACGTGGTCATGCCAATAAGCTGCATTATTGGGGAAGCTGCCGGTGTTGGAAATGGGTGGTCCATGTTAATGGATTGTTTATCGGCAGGGCGTGGTATTTCGTTGCCGTCCTTGAGTGTGGGGGGTGCGAAGACCATGACAGCGGCCACGAGTGCTTTTGCGGTGATTCGTGAGCAATTTGGTATGGCGATTGGGCAATTTGAGGGTATTCATGAGCCATTAGCGCGGATTGTTGGAAAAACGGTATTATTGCAAGCGGCCCGGGACTATACCTGTGGGGCGATTGATCAGGGAGAGAAGCCGTCGGTGGTATCGGCCATTATCAAGTGGCAATCCACGGAATTATTTCGGACAATTGTAAACGATAGTATGGATATTTTGGGGGGTGCGGGGATTACGCAGGGCCCGCGGAATGTGGTGGCCAGTGCGTATAAAGCGGCACCGATTGGAATAACGGTGGAAGGTGCGAATATATTAACACGGACCTTAATTATTTTTGGGCAAGGTGCACTGCGGTGTCACCCGTATGCCTATGACGAGGTATCGGCTGCGGAGTCGGGCGATTATCGGAAATTTGACCGGGCCTTTTTTGGCCATATTCGGCATGTGATTCGCACCAAGATGCGGGTTACATTTTTGACGCTATCGGGCGGATTATTGTCCTGCCATTATGGTGGCACTTTTTCAGCCTATAAGCGCCGTTTGGTGTGGTCATCAGCCGTGTTTGCCTTGTTAGCGGATATCGCGATGCTGTATTTTGGTGGGGCATTGAAGGCGAAGCAGATGATTACGGGGCGTTTGGCCGATATGTTGTCATGGATGTATTTGGCGACCAGTACTTTGGCTTACGCTGAAAAAAATGCCGATAATAAGGCGTTAAGGCCGGTGATTCGGTGGGCACTGGCGCATTGTTTTTATAATGTGCATGTAGCGGTGATTGGGTATTTTGAGAACATGGGGTTGGTAACGCGATGGTTTGTAGCGCCCTTGTATCGGTTGATACCGTTAGGGAAGCAGCCGTCCGATGCCTTGGGTAGAGACGTCGCACTGGCCATTCAAAATAATGTGGCCTTGCGGGACAGTATGATTCAAGGGTCGCATGTGTCGACAGCGGATAAACCGGGCATTAGTCAATTAGATGATACGTATCGCCAATTGATCGCTATAAAAGAACCGTTGGCCCGTATACGAAAGGCGGTTAAAGCGAAGGTATTGCCTAAGAAAAAACATACCTTGCAGGTTTTGGATGCGGCGGTGGCGGCTAAAATTGTGTCCCATGGAGAGGCTTTGGCGATTCGTAAGGCTGAGGAGAGGAGGGGCGAAGCGATTCAAGTCGACTCCTTTGAGGTAGCAGCGTCGGGATTTCCCGACTAGCTACGTTAGCGCTCGGTGCGACGTCCTCATTTACTATAGTAAACTCCGGGCTTCACGCCGGGCCCTGCCTTGCTATTCAAAAAATCCCGACGCTGCTGCACCCCCACAACAACGTTATACGGGAACTCTACAATTACCTAGAAAATAAACGATGCTCAATACAATCGCATAAAATATGCCCTATCAATATGTGACATTCCTGAATGCGCGGAGTACTCTCCGAAGGAACCTCAATACAGGAACACCGTGATGCCATAGCGCCTTTTTTGCTTCCCGTTAAACCAAATACAATCATTCCTAACGACACAGCAGTGTCTATTGCAGCTAAAATATTCGCACTATTGCCACTCGTTGATAATGCAATTAAAACGTCCCCCGAATTCCCAATAGCCGATAACTCCCGTGAAAAAATATGCTCAAATCCATAATCATTCCCAATTGCTGTCGCAGTCGAACTGTTCGTCCCTAAACAAATCGCCGGCAATGACCGGCGCTCCATTTGAAAACGCCCCACAAACTCCGCTGTAATGTGTTGCGCATCCGAAAAACTTCCCCCATTCCCACACAATATAATCCGATTGCCTTGCCTCAATGCCCCTACCATCGCATCAACCCATGCCCCAATTTGCTCACAAATACCACCATCGTTAACCAATGCATCATGCACTCTACAAGCCTCATTTAATAACTGGTGTATGCGCATCATTCCCCCTATAGTAACCTACTACCCATAAAATAAAAAGTAATGTGGTACCGAAGGCCGGACTCGAACCGGCACAAGCTAGGCTTATCGGTTTTTGAGACCGACGCGTCTACCAATTCCGCCACTTCGGCAGTAACACATATACCAATTAGTATAATACGTATCGCCATATTTGCAAATAGAACACCACCCTCAATCCATATATCGATTTTTTAACCCAGTTTATACGGGCAAAAGGTGTTCTCTTGTTAGGTTTTGATCGACATTATTTACATGATTCAGTTTATGCAACATATACCTACAATTTTCCATATGTGTTTTTTTTGTAAATATGATATTATACAGTAGAGTATGCTTCGAACTGCCTTCTTGATTCTAAAAAATAATCAGCAGGGAATGGCTCTAGTATTGTGAGACGATTTCAACCTGGAATAATCGATACAAATGATATCAGCAACCTGGATGAAGATGAGATTTTTGATTTAACCATTCCGTCTATTTTTGAGAAGTATAAAACCGTCAAACAAGCGGAAGATATTATTTTTAAGGATTTTCCGATTGGGTCGCATGCGGATTATTTGGATTTGCATTTACGTAAAAATAAATTTACCGTATCAAGTGAGGTGTGGCCCCGTAGAACAACACGCTATTATCGGCATTCGTATCGAAAATTCCCCTATATTTGGATTCCGGTGTGGATTATTGTTGTTAAACTAACCCATAAAAAAGTGATTACAGATATCACGATTGAAAAAGGACGCATTGATGGCAATTGGCGTCCAGCACCTTTAACGACTGATATTTGGCGCGTAGAACGGCCAAATGATGGATAACGAGTTCATCGCGTAGTCATCTTTCATATCACAAAAATAAAATGCGTTGAGAGTAGCCCCAGCAACTTACCCGCTATATCAAATTCGAGGGCAAGATAGGGTCTTCTTATTGTTGAAGGAACCCAATATCCGATTCAATTAACCACGTCATCATATTCGGATCGTTCAATATCCAGCATCATTATTCCCTCAGCATACTCGGTTTCGGCAGGTTTTTTTAGCCGAGTTAATTTCTTTAATAAATACGAGATTGTATACCCTTTTTCGGTTATACTGGATGTAAGTTTTACAAGGTGTGGATCACAAGTACTTTTGCTAATTATGCTTGAATTTACCACTACAAGAGTTAAATGATTATTAATAATATGATTGAGTGCTATCACTATTTTTTTTATTGTTTTTACTTTTTCATCTAAAGATTCTATCAAAATGCAGTCGCGTTCATGGCTTAATTTTTCAAGATTGAAACGGTAGAGCCATATTGAAAACGATAAAATAAAGATCGTTGTTACAATCATGAGGTATCGAATAATGATTAAATGGTGTGATGATATAGATAATGTATGTGGATAAAATGAATAATCAAAGGCTTCAAGACCCAAAAAACAGGCAATTGATTGAAATACGCTAAGTATTGTTTGTGCCCATTCATCTGATCGAAACAATATAAAGGGAATTACTAAAAACGAAAATAAGATGTATTGAATTCCCGCTGTGTAGCCAAATGCGGATGCATAAAGTAATATCCCCGCGTTTGCGGTTAATATGACGATATGTTTTGACACGGAGGGAAATTGTTTCTCAAGTATTAAAGAAAAAACATACAGAAAAATAAATGCGCATAGAAAATTGGACAGCCTATATTCGTGCATGTACGAGAACACCGGGATGTAAATAAGAGTGATCGTAGTAAAAAAAATGGCGATATAAGTCAATGGGGTTCTTTTTTTAATTGTGCTAAAAATAGTTTTCTTCACGTCTATTACTCACCTCTTTAAATCGCTCTGTTGCAAAAGACCAGGCTAAATTACCCGTTATCCAATATTTTTGAACCTCGTTACAAACAAGCAGGTCCGGTTCATTGTTATTTTTAGAGTATTTTTTAATATAATTTGAATGCATTTCGAAGGCTAATGCGGTCTCATCCAACATGTTTAAGCTTCTTGTTAAGGCCTCTTGATGCGATATAGGGGCCGTTTTTTCTAGAAGTATCACAATGTTATCGATATTCGATTCCTCGTACTCCATAAAAAACCCCAATATGTCGTTAGCTAAATAAATGGCTTTTGTGGATAGTTGGCGACCACTTGCAAACATAATGCCATTCATTTTTTCAGACGTGATATGCAATCCTTTCATTAAGTATCCCAAATGAAATACAAGATCACAGCCGCTGCTGTATTCACGGCGAGACATATAATCCTCTATATTGGCCGCATGATTTTTTTTGAGATTAATTTCTATTGTTTTAACGACTAAAAAATTTCGGTAGGATGTAAAAAAAGCCTCGGATCTAGAACCATAGCAATCACTAACTTTTTTAAAGAAATCCTGATGCAGTTTGATGACGGGGTCCAGGGTATCGTTTATTGAGAATTGTTTGTTTGGATTCAATAATAATTCCAAAAGTATGTTATTAAAATGATTGACCAGCCCATTGGGGAGTTTTGATTTATCGATAATACGATCCTGAGCATACAAACAAAAAATTAAGTCCGCTGCTAGCTGATAATTCTCTGAAGTGGCATACGGAAATGAATACGAAATAAGGGTATGAAACTGAGCATTAATAAACGCATCACGCTTAGTGTGTGGAATGAGATTGTATTTATTTCCCTGTTGTAATAAATAATTAAGAATAGCTTTGGTAAATGGCCCTTCACATGCGTTATCAATGGATCGAATTTTTCCGTGTAAACGCAATAACTTGTTTTCTCCCAAATAAAATGAATTGAGGCCTTTTACAATGCACGAGCTATGTTGCATTTCAGTAATGGGGATATGATGCGTTCTGGAAATATTACAGATGCGTGCACTTTGTCGAATCGGCCTCTGATTTTTTCCACAAGACCTGTTCGATTTAGGTATATTTCGCTTTAATATAGGGGTGGATCGTAGTCCTAAAATCGTCATTAAATTATTTTTTTGCATAGGTTGCTCCTTAGTTAGATTTTTGGGATATAAAGCAGTATTTATCTTGTATCAAATGATGCGGCTGTTTCAAAGAAAAACGTACGGTTATTTTTACAAACTGAGATAGCACTATGATATAAATTACGCACAGCCGATGGTAAGTCGTATGGGGTATGCATCATGTATTCAAAAAAACCGACTCAAGCGCCACGAATAATCCAGCAAAATACCAAAAAAGGCGTGATATTAACGATGAATTAATATGTTTATTAGCCAGTTCGGTATTATTGTGGCGGCGCGCTCATTTGCTGGGAGTGACGTATAAAATGGTTCGAAAGCACCGTGTTTTTGTGGGAGAACAGGCTAAAATCACCCGTCAAAATCAACGCAACGCGATGCTGCCCGGATGGCTCTGCAGTTTGACGAATTGGAAACCATTGAACATACGACGCTAAAGCCGCTATCGTTAGCTGTGGCGGTTGAAAACGACACCCGGCAAATACGGGGAGTGGCCGTAGCACGAATGTCTGCAAAGGGGAAAAGCACCAAATTGTTTCGCAAAAAATACGGGGCCCGTGTTGGACGAGCGCCCTGCTAAATGGCATCCATTAATCGCGGAATTGAAACCGATCAATTGGCAAGGTACCTGCCGATGTTTAAACCCCCTGTGTCCAACAGCAATGCATCGTGCCGATAAAGGTCAACCTCGACCATTAATTACACATTGGCTATGTGTCGTGCCAGCATCAGCTGATTCGTGGCTCAGTTTACAGTTAGCATGCCAATGGCAGCCCAATTTAAAAACGTGCTAGATTGATTGGCTATAATCCGTTATTATAGTTAGCAGAATGATAAAAGAAAAACGTTGGACGTACCACCGGTTTGATGAAGATGAAGTGAATGCGATTGCAGATGCCATACAAGGCCCCCCAATTTTGGCCGAAGTGCTACATGCGTCAGGCTTTGGATTTAAAAATCTGGATCAATTGGATCGGTTTATACATCCCAAAATGGATGAGATTATGAGCTACCAGGGAATTTCGTCCCCCTATCACCTTAATAAATCCCTCGATCGATTGGCGCGAGCTAAGGCAAACAACGAACACATTTTAGTGAACGGCGATCCCGATGCCGATGGCATTTCCGGAACCACCATCCTAACAACCGGATTGCGACAATTGGGATTTACAGTGGATTACGCGTTTCCCATTCGGTCACGCGAAGGACATGGCCTTCAAATACGTATTATTCAAGAAGCAAAAGCTAAGGGGGTATCCCTTATCATTACAACCGATTGTGGCACTAAAGATGTGGAAGCGGTTGCGTATGCGAATGAAAATGGCATCGATGTTATTATCACCGATCACCACATTTTGGGTAAAAAATTACCCGATGCGGTTGCAATTATTAACCCATACACAACCACCGATCCGGCTATGGCTGAATTTCGATATTTGTCGGGATCTTATGTATCATTTAAGTGGATTATTGCTTTAAAGGAATTTTTTAAAGAAACGTTTCCGAAGCCTATTTTTGAAACTTTGGCCATTGCCTCGTGTTTTGGGATCATATCGGATCGTGTGAGTTTGAAATATCCCATGAATCGTGCGATGGTGTCGCTAGGAATCAAATATTTAAACAGTACCTCGTTGGTTGGAATGAAGGCTTTAAAACGCATTAGTTTGCCTACCCGCACGTTTTTGCGTGCACGTGATATTAGTCGAACCATTGCCCCACGTATGAATGCGCCAGGGCGAATCGGGGATCCCTTACTGGGCATACCCGATTCGGGAGTGGTTGTGGATTTGTTGATGGCCGGTCTGACGGTTGGCCCCGACGCCAACGTGGAGGAATGTTTGGATCGATACAAACATGTTTTGGATCAAGATAACTTAATTAAAAATAATCTAAATGTGTCTGATCAGGTCCAAATTGTAGACAGCGTCAACGACCAGCGTAAGCAAATTACCGAAAAAATTGAAACCCAAATTGAAAAATACATTGAGTCGGTTGACTTGAGTCGTGAAAAAGTATTGATTGTTAAAGGCAAAAAATGGAACAGTGGGGTTATTGGTATTGATGCGGATCGATTGCGGGATCGTTTTGTGTTGCCTGCCATCATTATTACAACCTTAGAAGGTAGTGATTTTTTAAAAGGGTCGGTTCGTAGTATTCCTAGTATTAATATGTATCAAATTATGGAAAATGTTCAGCAGCGTTTTCAAGAAAAATACGGGCGTAATCCGTATCAAATAACAATTGATACCGTATTAGGGTCCCGTCAGGTGAATGCCTTTGGAGGCCATGCACAAGCATGCGGATTTTCAATGAATGAGGCCGATTTTGATGAATGGAAAGCGATGATTCAACAGGAAATGGAGGCCATTCCCCCGCAACAATATGAGTTTTCATACCGTGTTTTAAAAGAGGTCTCATTTTTTGATATCAATTTAAAGTTGTTAAACGCGTTGGATCAAATTGCCCCATATGGTGAAGGTTTTGATTTTCCCATATTTTCGCTGAAAGGGGTTCGTTTATCGGAGAACCCGCGGCCATTTGGAAATCGCATGCAACAAGATCGTACGCCCCATGTGGAGTTTAAGGTCTTACATACAGTTAAGGGAAAATCCACCCGAACAAAAACGCACGTGTTGAGCGCTACGGGTTTTGGACTGTGGGAGCGGTACCAAAATGTTGTGTCGTCTACAACAGGTTATCGTGCGGATTTGATCTTCACGGTGGATTATCCCCATAAAAAGAACAAAAAAAGCCGGTTCCCTGAGCTAACCATATTGGACATTCGCCCAGCTTCTGACGCCGGGTAGCGTAGTAGGGATATAGTTCCCTTTTCTTGAAGGGGGCCACTTTACGGTGGGGGGGGGTGCTTGCGGCTATATCGGTTTATTGTTAATAAGGCGATGAATCAATAATAAAATGCGATTTACCGGCTATTGTGTTTGAGTCAGTAGGGTGTTCTGTTGATTGGTCAAATGCTCGGTCAGTGTCTTAGAAAAAAAGTGCGTGCCAGAGCCATCGTTTTTGGCGACAAAGTATAGGTAAGGGGTTTCTGCAGGGGATAATGCCGCTAGAAAGGCGGTTTTACTGGGGGCGGCAATAGGGGTAGGTGGTAATCCGGCATATTTATAGGTATTGTAGGGCGATTCAACCGTTAGATCGGTGTACAGCAATTGTTTTTTACGGGGCTCCCCCAGGGCATAGCCCACGGTAGGGCACGATCCCAGGGGCATATTTTTGCGTAAGCGATTGTGAAATACACCTGAAATCAGGGGCATTTCAGAGGGGGTTCCGGCTTCCTTTTCAATAATAGAGGCCAAAATAAGGGTGTCGTAAAACGATAAAGGGGGCGCATCATAGCGCGTGTACTCCGGAACCAATTGCTCAATAATGGGGTTGGTCAAGCTTGTGTATACCTGCGAAAACGGCATGTTTTTTTGAAAGTAATACGTGTCTGCAAAAAATAAACCTTCGTGAGATGCAATGGATTCCGTTGCCAGTTGGTCACTAATCACTTGGGCATTTTTATTGTGGATGAAATCTAAAAATTCCTCCGGATCGCTAATAACACCGGTGGCATGCAATCGCGTGGCGATTTCATTTAATGTAAATCCTTCGGGAATAGTGACCCGTATTAACTGTTGTTTTTTTCCGGTGACAATGTCAATAATATCGGCATACGGCGTGTTTTTTTCAATAGAAAACGTGCCTTGATGAATCCGGTTGGTGACGCGATTTTGGTGCATATATAACCGAAAAAAATAGGCGTTTTGAATAACATCGGCACGCTTTAACTCATTGGCTAACCACACGGCTGTTGCCCCGGGGGGAATGGTAATATCAACCCCAAAACAGGCGACTGATACATATAGACTAATGCAAAAAAATACGCGTTTCATAACTGTATGGTGGGCGATACTGGAATCGAACCAGTGACCTCTAGCATGTCAAGCTAGCACTCTAACCATCTGAGCTAACCGCCCTTAACCAATAGTATAAATTTTTTCAATCATTATGACAATCATTACAACGGCCGTAAATATGGACCGATCGGTATTCAATAGTAAATCCGATGGCGTGACATTCCGATTTCAGCGCCAATTCAATGGCGGGATTCTTGATTTCCATAATTTTGCCACAGGCATTGCAAATAATGTGGTCATGATGGTTTAACGATTCGTTGCATTCATAATAGACCCGCCCATTGGAGGCATTAATTTTTTGAATCAGGTTTGCATCCAATAATTGCTTGATGGTGCGGTATACGGTAGCACGTGCTAAATGTTCCCCGTTTGTATAGCGCTCCGATATAAATGTATCGATTTCAAAATAATTTGCACTATCTAAAATAGCTGATACAATAGCCCGTTTTTGCGCCGTGTACCGCAAATTACGTTGGCTTAAATAATCCTGAAAGGTATCATGAAGGGACATTGGGCAATCCTTTCAAATGAATATCAACGGTGATGATATGGTGAATCAATTGATCAATCAGCTGACGAATGCGGTAGGCAATATGGGTGGTATGGGCTGTTTCGTTGTACATGACTTGAATGGTGTGAATGGCATCACGAAACGCATCGTGATCACGAATATGGGCCGGTGTTTGGGGCGCATTATGAGCATGCATCAAGGTTTCTTCTTCGGCAAAATGCGATAAGCCGTGCTCTACCAAAAAATCAATAATGGGGGCAAAGGCGCTGCGATTGTTTTGGCGAATGGCGTTGTCCAACAAGGTCACCATTTCAAACACATCGCGGTGGTGATGGTCCAGTGAGGGAATGTGGGTTGAGGGAATTTTAGGCGGCATAGCGCGTCACCAATACCTGCTCAATATAGGCCAGCTGCTCCGGGGTGGTATCGTACCCAAAACTCAATCGAATCACCGAATCTTCATGGGATGGGTTTAGCGATAAGGCGCGAATAACCGGAGAAATCTCGGTAGCACCCGTAGCACAAGCGCTGCCGGTACCCACGGCAATGCCCTGCAAATCCAAAGCCATCATGGTGTCATACGATGAACACCCCTCAACAATCATCGATACGGTATTCCACAGAAGATGCTGTTTGGGCGCCAATACGGTTCGATGAATCCGGTTAACCGTATCCACCAGATGATCGGCCCAATCATGAATAGCAATGGCTGTTGGTAATTGGCTGTAGCAATAATTGAGCCCATGAGCAAATAAATCCACCCCCATGACATTAATCGTGCCCCCACGTAATTGCTGTTGTTGCGAGCCGCCCCAAAGTAAGGGGGTTAATCGGTCGGTAGTCGCAACAATTAGTAGGCCGCACCCAACCGGCGCGTAACACTTATGAGCTGAACAGGTTAAGGCGTCCACACCCAAATCATTCATGTGGATGGGGTATTTGCCAACGGCCTGAACAGCATCGCAGTGTACCAGGGCCCCCACCCGATGGGCTAATTCAATCACACGGGCCATGGGCTGAATAGTCCCCAATTCGTTGTTGGCAAACATTACACTAACACATAAGGTGTTGGGAGTTAATAATGATGCCAAATGGTCACAATCAATGATTCCCAATGCGGTGACGTTGCAAATGCGGTAATCAATGCGCCCCATACGAGCATAGTAGCGGACCACTGCCATGACACTGGGGTGTTCAATCGCCGATACAATCACACGGGGGCAATCTACAGCGGTTTGGCATATCGAATGAAACCACCAATTATTGGCTTCGGTGGCCGATCCGCACGATAAAATGGTGTAATTGGAACAGTGCAGCCATTGGGTAATGGTGTCCAATGCCGTGTGGTAGCGATGATCCATATCTTGGCCAAAGGCATGTGCCGAAGATGCGTTGCCGGTATAGGATGCCCATGCCAACAAGCGCTCTGCCACGGGTGGGCATAATGGGGTTGTGGCGTTATAGTCCGCAAAAATAGGCGCTATTTTGGCCATGATACACTCAAAATAGCCTGTAATAGTTGGTCTTGAGGCGCCCATTGCTGGGTGTATACCGTCTCAAGCTCCTTTTGAACATGGGCACGAACGGTAGTGTCGATCAGGGATTGTGTTACAAAATGCTGGGTTAGTTGTTTTAGATCATCTAAAAATGCCAGGGATTCCTGACTGTGAAAATGAAGGTTATAATGCATTTTTACTTTATCTAAACGATCGAGCATGGATTCAGTGGGGCGTCGAAAAAAAGCCTCTGCTGAAATAAATGCATTCACACCCGCTAGGCCATACGTAGCCGGAATACGATCCGCTACCTGTATATAAAAATCATCCAAAAGGGGGCCAGGCATGGCCGATAGCCATACAAAGATGTTGGTTGACCAGGTTGCTGTATCCAACGAATGATGGCGAGGTATTTGTGATTGAAGATCCAGATGGTAGTGTGTTAAAAAAGCGTGAATGGGGCGTAAGGCCGCATACGGATTGGCTGAAATGGGGATGCGAATACTGTGTTGCCCAATGTAATCAATCGCATTGCGCGTGGCTCGATTCCATTCATTCGGAAAAATGGTATGCTGCACCCCCGAATCCCATGTGATCGACATGCCATTGGGTATCCGATAGACACTGGTGATGGGCGTATCCCATACACCGCCATCAAGAAGGGCTAAAAGCAACGATACAATAACCATAAAGGGTTGATGAGGGGGGGCAAAAGAAATGTCGCCCTTCAAAAAAGATGCCAATTGGCGATAGGAATCGGTTGACGGGGATAAAAAATCGGAATGGGCATGGGTGAGCTCAGCAATATAAGCCAGCAGAAATGGGGTGACGGGCGCTCCCGCAGCGAGCATAGGCTAGGCGTTGGCCAAGTTAAAGGCCGTCATGAGACGGGACTTTTTACGGGCGGCAGTATTTTTTTTGATAATCCCTTTTGTAACCGATTTATCCAATAAACGACAGGTGCTTCGAACAACCAATTCGGCGTTATCATCCTTACTGGAAATAGCAACTGACGATTTTTTGATAGCGGTTTTCAGGGTTGTTTTTAAGTGTTGATTGCGATCATGATTTCGTTTGGATCGTATAATATTTTTTTTAGATGCTTTTAAATTTGCCATAATGTCTATCCTTTATTCCGTACTTATAAATTGACAGTTCAATAGATTGACCATTAAACTGAACCTACAAGAGTAAATAGTACTGAGGGTATTTAAATATGTCAATATTAGATTGGTTTACAAAAGATGATGCACGAAACAGCCGCTATGAAGAGCGCTTAAATATTCCTGGTGATTTGTGGGCACAGTGTCCACAATGCAAAGAAGCCATTTATTTAAAAACGTTAGCCAGCAATTTTCGTGTGTGTGACTGTCACTATCATTTCCGATTGTCACCGGAAGAGCGGATTCAGATGATTTTCGATGACGGTTCGTTTTCGGAGATTGATACCACCCTAGAAGCGGTGGATTTTTTGAAATTCGCGGACACGGAACCGTATTCAGACCGTCTTAAAAAAGCCAAGAAAAAAACCAAACATGCCGACGCCATTGTTATTGGCATGGCCACTTTGCACCAATTGCCGGTAAATATTGGGGTCATGGACTTTGGGTTTATGGGAGGGAGCATGGGATCGGTTGTGGGGGAAAAAATCGCCCGTATTATTGAACATGCGATTCACAATAAATTCCCGTTAATTATTTTTACCAGTTCGGGCGGTGCGCGTATGCAGGAAGGCATTATGTCTCTCATGCAAATGGCCAAGACCAGTGCGGCCCTTCAACAGTTAAGTGAGGTGTCGGTGCCGTATATATCGGTTCTTTGTGATCCCACAACCGGGGGGACGTCGGCCAGTTTTGCGATGTTGGGGGATGTAAACATTGCGGAGCCAGGGGCCTTGATTAGTTTTGCTGGCCCCCGTGTTATTGAGCAAACCATTCGTCAAAAATTACCCAAAGGGTTTCAGCGATCCGAATTTTTATTGGAGAAAGGGATGTTGGATCGCGTGGTGCATCGCCGTGACATGCGAAACATTCTAACAACACTGATTCGTCTACTAAACCCTCATACTACTAAAAAGGACGTCGTATGAAGGCATTGGATTTTGAAAAACCCATTTATGATTTACAAGAAAAAATCGATGAGCTTCGTCAATTAGCGGCGTCTACCGATATGGATTTGCAATCGGATATCGATGCTATTGAAGCCCGTGCCGATATGCTAAAAGCCCAAATTTATGCGTCATTAACTCCGGGTCAGATTATTCAAATTGCACGGCATCCCAATCGCCCCAATACCCTGGCATTGGCCAATTTGTTGTGCAGTGATTTTGTGGAACTCAAAGGCGATCGATGTTTTCGAGATGATCCATCGATTGTTGGGGGTGTGGGCACTTTGGGCCAATATCGCGTTATGATTATTGGTCACCAAAAAGGATCGGATACCAAAGAAAAAATTCGACGTAACTTTGGTATGCCGCATCCAGAGGGGTATCGCAAAGCCCTACGGTTGATGAAAATGGCCGATAAATTTGGCATGCCCATTGTTACATTTGTGGATACCCCCGGGGCGTATCCCGGCAAAGAAGCCGAAGAACGCGGACAAGCAGAGGCTATCGCTAAAAATTTAAAAGAAATGACAGGGCTTTGCGTGCCTGTTGTATCGGTGGTTATAGGGGAAGGCGGGTCGGGTGGGGCCTTAGGAATTGCGGTATCCAATCGCATTTTAATGTTGGAATATGCGGTGTATTCGGTTATATCGCCGGAAGGCTGTGCATCCATTTTGTTTCGGGATGCCTCTCGGGCCGAATACGCGGCGGAAAAGCTGAAAATTACAGCGCAGGATGTCGTGGATTTGGGCATTGCGGATCGCATATTGCCCGAGCCCTTGGGTGGCGCCCATCATGATTGGCAGGTGGTTTCGGAGACCATTGCGGCCGCGCTTGCGGATGAATTGGATCGATTATCGGCCTTGTCCAGAGAGGCTGTTAAGGCGGATCGATATCAAAAGTTTCGGTCGTTTGGACGCTATAAAGATACGGCGATTCAAGCCGTGTCGGCATTGCCCTCAGCTAAGTCGTCCAAATCCTCTAAAAAAAAGCTGTAAAGCGGTCATGATCGAATCGCCCCTCCGCGTTAGGATGGTGGGTCAGGCGATGAATCGGGGGATTGGTTCGATTCAAAAGGGGATGAAATGCCGATACCTAAGCAGAGGTAGTGTATAAACGCTTGCCAGATCGTCATAGTGGTTCCGCCGCAAAGGCACGTTCCAATTGCAATCCCCGCGATCCTTTAACCAAAATATGAGTGTTGTGAAGGGGGTGATGGTGTAAGTAATTCGTTAGGGCGGTTACATCGGGAAGGTGAATGCCTGTTGAAGCAACCGGCGAGGCCTGAAACAAAGGCCCTACCCAAATAACGGTATCAAAGGCCAAATCGGTTACATACTGACGAATAGCCGCATGTTCGGCTTCCGAGGCCGCTCCTAAATCCAGCATATCGCCTAAAATAAGCATTTTTGATTCGGCGGGCATGTTTGCAAAATACGCAATCATTCGACGCATGCTGGTGGGATTTGCGTTATAGGCGTCCAATAGGACGGTGTTGCTGCCCCACAACAGGCGTTGCGACCGATTGTTTTGGGGGACATACGACGCCACCCCCGCCGCAATATCGGTGAGGGATGCGCCCAATGCCAAGCTAATACAAGCGGCGGCTAGAATGGTGTCGGCATGCACATCGCCATACAATGATGAGTGTATCGAAATGGATTGGGGAGGCGTTGTATGATGGGTTAGGGTCATGGATAGGGTGGGGTAAAGGGCCGTGCAGTGGCCGGATACACGGACTGTGGCGGAGGTAGGGTCTTGGGCGTATTTTACAACAGGGGTGCTTCCCAAGCGGGGGACAAGCACGGTGTCAGCGGCATTGACAATAATTGTGCCGTGGGTGGATTCGAGGTGACGATAGACTTCGCAGTTGGCATCAATGACCCCATGGATGGAGCCGTATCCAGCCAAATGATCACTACCACAATTGGTGACAATACCGTAGTGGGGCGCCACTATATCACACAACGCGAGGTGTTCACCGGGGCGGTTGGCCCCAATTTCAATCAGCGCAATCGCGCAATCCGCCGCGATACCCAACACGGTTAATGGCACCCCAATACCGTTGTTGAAATTGCCTGCTGTAGCGGTTGTGCGGGTGTGCCGGTTTAAAATGGCGTATGTTAAATCTTTGGTAGTGGTTTTTCCGTTCGATCCCGCAATCACTACAAATTGTGTTTGATGAAGCGATTGACGATGCCGTTTGGCCAACCATTGCAGGGCCTGTAGCGTATTGGGAACCCCATAGCATTGAGAGCGTTTAGCCAAAACCGGATCGTCAACTACGGCTAAAGCGGCCCCCTTGGCTAAAGCCTGATCAACAAAGTCATGACCATGGTGGGATAGCCCTGGTAAGGCAAAAAAAATTTGGCCCGGGCCGATGGTTCGGGAGTCAATGCTAACCCCGGTGGCGGTTTGGTATAAACGGTATAAATCGTCCACAGGGATCAGGGTAATCCCATAGCCGCACCTTGTCAACAAATCCACTTTACATACATGCGAGTTGTGAGCGATACTAGCCACTGTATATGTCAATAACTGAAAATAAATCCATTGTTGGATCAGAAGAATGGTGTGGTTTACGCCAACTGGGCATCCCGGCTATTAAAGCTCGGGTGGATTCCGGTGCTAAAAGCTCGTCAATTCATGCCTGTAATATTCAAACCGTACGTAAACACGGTCAGCTGTGGGTGCAATTCGAGGTACATCCCATTCAAGGGGATCATCGAACAGTGGTGCGTTGCGAAGCCATTGTTATTGATCGCCGGGACGTTAAAAGCTCGAGCGGCATTTCCGAAAAACGGTATTTTATACGCACAGACATTCAATTGGGCGATATGGTATGGCCCATTGAACTCTCATTGAATAATCGCAGTTCCATGGGGTACCGCATGCTCTTGGGGCGCGAAGCCATGATTGGTCGACTGATGATTGACCCGGACGCCCATTTTTTATTCGGACGCTATACCGCCGATAATTTAAGTCGATTGTATGGTGCCTGCCAAAATCATTCATCGGGCTTGCGCATTGGTATTCTGGCCAGCAATAAAAATCTATATTCTAACCGCCGACTGATTGAAGCGTGTGAAGCCCGTGGCCACACAGTGATGTTTTTAAATATTAAGCAATGCTTTATGAAATTGGACGCCGATATGCCTGAAATGTATTCGCGCGATCAAAAAGTATTGAATAATTTGGATGCGGTGATTCCCCGAATTCGGCCGAATTTAACCTTTTATGGGGCCGCTTTGACCCGTCATTTTGAGTCTATGGGCGTATTTACACTAAATTCCGCACAGTCCATTTTGCAATCCCGCGACAAGCTATTTTCACTGCAGTTATTGATTAAAAATGGCTTGGAAATTCCCACAACCGGATTTGCCAACTCCCCCAGTGATACCCAAGAATTGATTGATATGGTGGGTGGGGCACCCTTGATCATTAAGTTATTGGAGGGTACGCAGGGTACCGGTGTTGTTTTAGCGGAAACCAAAAAGGCCGCAGAAAGTGTTATTAATGCGATGAAATCGCTAAAAGCCAATTTGTTGGTTCAAGAATTCATTAAAGAATCCGCAGGTACCGATTTGCGGTGTTTTGTGGTGGATGGTAAAGTCATTGCCAGTATGGCGCGTATTGCGGCTGTGGGGGAGTACCGTGCCAATGTGCATAAAGGGGCTAAAACAGAGCCTGTAAAAATTACCAGTGACGAAAAACATATGGTGCTTAAGGCCGTAAAAACATTGGGGCTATTTGTAGCGGGGGTTGATATTATACGCTCCAACAAAGGGCCCTTATTGCTTGAGGTTAATTCATCCCCGGGATTAGAGGGCATTGAAGCGGTTACCGGTAAAGATATTGCCCAAGAAATTGTCTTTTCAATTGAAAAGAAACTGAAATGGTCGCCCGTTATGAGCGCACCAGAATCCAATCCCGTGGCTGACAATCACCTGTAAATAGGGTACACTAAGCACATGTCACAGCGCACGTTGTACGACAAAGTTTGGGATCGACATACCGTGGGAACACTTTCTACGGGGATGGATCAGCTATTGATTGGCTTGCATTTGGTGCATGAAGTGACAAGTCCCCAGGCCTTCGCGTCGTTGCGGGAACGGCAGCAACCGGTGGCGTTTCCGGATCGTACCATAGCAACCATGGATCACATTGTACCGACGGATCGCATTAGTCGACCGTTTTCGGATCCCCAGGCAGAGCTAATGGCCGCGACCTTGGAGGCCAATACCCGCGAATTTGGGATTCGGTTAATGGATATGGCATCCGGAAAGCAAGGCATTGTGCATATGATTGGCCCGGAGTTGGGGTTAACACAACCGGGGATGACGATTGCCTGTGGGGATTCGCATACATCCACGCATGGGGCATTTGGCTCTTTGGCCTTTGGCATTGGCACCACCGATGTGCGGAATGTTCTGGAAACCCAAACCATGGCCTTATCCCGACTGAAGGTGCGTCGCATTCGGATTGAGGGGGCCTTGCAGCGGGGTGTGTATGCCAAAGATGTGATTTTGCGCATTATTGCGGATTTGGGGGTTAAAGGGGGCTTGGGGTATGCCTATGAATACAGTGGCGCCGTGATTGAGGCTCTGTCGATGGAGGGGCGTATGACCATATGCAATATGAGTATTGAAGGGGGTGCCCGAATCGGGTACATCAATCCCGATGACACCACATTTGCCTACATCCGGGGTCGGGAGTATGCGCCCCGTGACTGGGATGCCGCGCTAGCTTACTGGAAAAGCATCCGTTCGGATGAGGATGCGGTATATGATGATGAATGGGTGATTGATGGGAACACGATTGAACCCATGATTACTTGGGGGATTAATCCTGGGCAATCGATTACGATCTCCGATTCGCTGCCGCATGTGGCGGATGCAGCGGATCCCAAATCGTTTCAGGACGCCTTTGATTTCATGGCGTTTACCGAAGGGCAATCCCCGGAGTCTTTGGCGATTGATGTGGCTTTTATTGGGTCGTGCACCAATGGGCGCCTATCGGATTTGCGGGAAGCGGCGGCTATATTCCGCGGAAAGCGCGTGCATTCGCGGGTCAAAGCGGTGGTAGTGCCGGGGTCCCAGCAGGTGGCGCGTCAGGCCGAAGCGGAGGGATTGGATCGTATATTTATTGAAGCCGGAGCCGAGTGGCGGCATGCCGGGTGTTCCATGTGTTTGGCGATGAATACCGATCGGCTGGAGGGGCGGCAATTATGTGCGTCCTCATCCAATCGGAATTTTATGGGGCGTCAGGGGAGTCCAACGGGGCGTACGCTGCTGATGAGTCCGGCTATGGTGGCTACAGCCGCTGTGTATGGGCATGTGTACGATGTAAGAAAGGTGTTGAATGATGATTGATGCAAGCATTCATCGGGTTACCGGTACAGCGGTGCCCATCGAGGGAAACGATGTGGATACCGACCAAATTGTACCGGCCCGCTTTTTAAAAGAGATTACGTTTGATCGAATGGGATCGTATTTATTTTATGATGCGCGTCAGGGGGATTCAGCCAATCATCCGTTGGACAATCCCCGATATGCCGGGGCATCTATTATGCTGGTGGATCATAATTTTGGGTGTGGGTCATCACGAGAACATGCGCCACAAGCCATTAGGCGAGCGGGGTTTAAGGCGTTAATTGGGGCATCGTTTGCGGAAATATTTTTGGGCAATTGTCGATCGTTGGGCATTGTTACCGCAACAGCGGATGCGGCTGTATTGGCGCAATTGGCTGATGCGATTCAGCAGCAGCCTCAGACCCAGTGGACGATCGATGTGGCCGCGGCTACGGTTACCGTAGCGGGTATGGCGGCACTACCGGTGCGCATTAAAGACGCCCATCAGCAGGCTTTTTTGGCGGGCACATGGGATGAATTAATTGTTTTAAAGGCCCAGGAAGCGGCTATTCGGGAGCGAGCCAAATCGCTGCCGTATTTTTCATGGTAAAAAGGAGTAATACATTATGATAACAATAGCATCAATTTATGGACGCGAGGTATTGGACTCGCGGGGAAATCCGACCGTTGAGGTGGAGGTCACGACATCGGGGGGCCATGTGGGGCGTGCTATTGTGCCATCGGGTGCATCCACGGGAACCTTTGAGGCCCTTGAACTGCGGGATAATGATGCCCGCTTTTTGGGCAAGGGGGTTCAAAAAGCGGTCAAAAACATTCATTGTGTGATTGCTCCGGCACTCAATGGGATGGATTGTTTGGATCAAATGCGTATTGATCAAACGATGATTGAGCTGGATGGGTCGGATAGCAAGCAAAACTTGGGTGCCAATGCCATATTGGGGGTATCGATGGCGGTTGCACGTGCGGGGGCCTTGGCCATGAATGTACCGTTGTTTCGGTATTTGGGTGGCGTATTTGCGCATACATTGCCCATGCCCATGATGAATATCATTAATGGTGGGGAGCATGCGGATAATTCGGTGGATTTTCAAGAATTTATGATTATGCCGATTGGTGCTACCGATATTTTGCAGGCAATCCAAATGGGGGCGGAGGTGTTCCATCAGTTAAAAAAAGAATTGTCTCGAAAGGGATTTGCGACATCGGTGGGAGACGAAGGGGGGTTTGCGCCAAATTTGGCCACAAATGAAGCCGCTATTGAAAGTATTATGGCGGCGATTACCGGTGCCGGATACCGCCCTTACGATGATGTGGTCATTGCTTTGGATGTGGCGGCTAACGAACTTTATGATGCCGATAAGCAGCGGTATGTATTACGTGGAGAGGGGGTTAGTAAAACCAGTAGTGAGCTCATTGATTATTATGATTATTTGACGCAAAAGTACCCCATTGTATCGATTGAAGATGGGTTGGCGGAGGATGATTGGATCGGTTGGAAGTCGTTTACGGATCGATTGGGGCATATCGTGCAAATTGTTGGGGACGATTTGTTTGTCACCAATCCCAAACGATTGAAGCGGGGGATTCACGAAGGGGTGGCGAATGCTATTTTGATCAAAGTGAATCAAATTGGGACGGTATCGGAAACACTGGAGGCGATTGAATTGGCGCATCGATCGGGGTATAAAGCGGTGGTGTCCCACCGATCGGGTGAGAGTGAGGATACGTTTATTGCGGATTTGGCTGTGGCAACCAATGCGGGGCAGATTAAGACGGGATCGCTATCCCGTACGGATCGGATTGCCAAATACAACCAATTGATGCGTATTCAGGATGAATTGGGTGGCACGGGGGTTTTTAATCGGGCGATACAGATACCGCGACCGGTAGCTATGACATGAAATCTGTTCATTATTACCGGTTTTTTTTTCGCTGTTATCGTGTGTGCTATTGGGTTATGCAATCGTTGTTGGAATTACGGCGTTTTTCCGATACAATACATTTCAACAGGAGTACCGTATTAAAAAGAACCAATATGACATTATTACAACGAGATATAACCAGATGACAACACTAGCCAATCGATTGAACGATCCACTAGAATGGGAGCGCTTATCCCGAGAACGATTTCACATGATTAAAGATGGTGAAACCGTGTATTTATTTCGGGGAGACAATCATGAATAAACCCACCAATCCCGATAATCCATTGTTAGAGCCCGGGAACATTATTGATGTTGAAGTAACCAACATTGCCGAATTTGGGGTGTTTGTTCGGTGCAAGACGGGGGAAGAGGGGCTGGTGCACATATCCGAGGTGGCCAACGAATTTGTAACGAATATTAATAAATATGTACGTATTGGTGAGAAGATATCGGTTAAGGTGTTGGGGCGCAACAAGAAAAATAAATTGGAGTTTTCGCTTAAGAAAGCCAAAGAGCAGGCTCCCAAAAAGGCCTTGTTTATACGATCATCATCCGAAAACAAAGAGTTTGAAGATGTATTAAACCGGTTTTTAAAGCGATCGGACGAAAAGCAAGTGGATATTCGTCGAAATCTCAAAAAGAAACAGGGCATCGCCAAGAAAAAATATTAAGTGATGGGTGTGTGGGCCATTGTGGGGATGGTCCTTGTGATGGTGGGGACGCTGCAGGCAGCGGATTATGCGGGGGGGTATCGGGATAGTGTCTATCGGTTAATCGAAGGCCGCTTTTGCGAGCAGCGGGTTGCGCCCAAAAAGGGATGGTGCGTTGGGGTGGATGCCGCCAGTTGGGGCCTGGTGGTGGCCTTTAATCATGCGATTGTGTATGGCGATACGGTGATTCAGGGGATTGATCTAACGCGACGGCGGGTGATGTGGCAGCGGCCATTGGCTGGCGTGAATCGTATGGCCATTGGGTATCCTGTTATTGTGGTGGCTAGGATGGATGGCCGGTTGATGGGGCTGGATTTTTTTAATGGGTACACGCAGTGGGAGCGGCAGGTGACGGGGTATAAGAATGTGGTGACGGTGGGGGATGCGGTATGGGTGCAATCGGGTGAGCAATGGTGGGTATTGGACCGTGTGACGGGTGATTGGACCCGGCCATTACCGATTCGAGGGGCGGTGACCGATCCGATTACCAATGGGGAATGGGTGTTTTTTTGGACAGACACGGCGCGATACATGTACCACACCACCACGCACGACCACATTGAATTAACCGATGGCTTGCGGTTGGTGGCGGCCACATCAACCCTCATGGAATTGGCGGGTCCCCGTCATCGGGAGTTGCGTGACTATCGCAATCGGGTGATATCGGCCAATGTGGGGCCGGTTTTGATACCGGTCAATGGTCCGCAAAAATCGCAGTTTATGTATCGAAATGACAGTCAATTAACGGCAATATCCCCGGAGGGATTGACCCATTATGAATTTACGGCAACCCAAAATTACGATATCATTGATTATGCGTATCGTGTTGGCAACACGGTATGGGTAATTTACCCAAGCGGGCAGGATGTATGGACACTGACACTTCAAAAAACACAGCAATTCGATCACGATATATAATTCAAGAGCGGTTATATGATAGTTCCTTTTATACCTTGTATGAGGGGTGGGATAGCCAATCCGATCGGGCGGTGTATATAGCGCATATATCACCCGCATTGGCGACGCCAACAAACGTGACGGTGTGTTTAGAGACCTGGCAACATTATTTGTACGAGCCCATTGAGGGGGTATTTCATTTGATGGACATGGCCTATGATGGTCACGATTTATACGGGATTTACTATCATGCAGGGGAGCCCTTGGTCCCCTTGGAGACGTATGTAAAGGGGTTGACGAATGATCCCGAGTCATCGGACAAACGGATGGCGTTACTGCGGCAAGTGGCCACAATTTTGGCGGCGATGGAGCGGTATCATCGGCCCTTTGCGGGGTTTGATATGGCGACTATTTTTGTAACAGCGCAGGGGCGTGTGGTATTGGGGCCACCGATGCTGGTGTCGATGGGGTTTGAATGGGCAGCGGGACAGGTAGACCGGTTGCCTGCAGCGGTGTTTTTTGCGCCGGAGTTTTTAAAATCGGGCTCCCGTAACACGCTGACCGATGTGTATGGATTTGGGGTTTTGGCGCATTATTTGGTCACCTTACAGTACCCATACCCCAAGGCGCGAACCATTTTGGGATTGAAGATGGCATTAATGCGGGGGCCGGATCCGTGTCAGCGGGTGAATCCGAAGGTCAGTGATAACTTGAACTTTTTTATTATGAAGTGTCTGATGTTTGATCCGCAAAAGCGATGGCAGTCGTTTCGGACGATTGAATCGGTGTTGACGGGGAAGGCCCCGATTCAGCCGGAGCCATTGCGGTATACAGTGGATCCGGGCCAGGGGTTTGATGCCGATATTCGGTTGGTCAAAAAAAAGCGTCGGCTGCGGTATGCAGCGGTGGTATTGAATGTGGTGGCCGTTATGGCCCTGGGGATTGTAGGGTATATGGCCTACGGCTATTATTTTACGCAATACGATGTGGTGACGGTGCCCAATATGGCGGGGATGCCATTGGCCGACGCCAAACAGGCCGTGAGTGATTTGCAATTACGGGTGGCGCAGGTCACTTATAATCATCATTCACAGGTGCCTGATGGGCATGTGATTCGCAGTGAGCCTCCGGGAGGGCGGCATATTAAGCAGGGGCGTGCGTTAACAATGGTGGTATCGAAGGGGCAGCAAGAGGTTATGGTGCCATCGTTGATCCGCAAGAGTATGGCGGACGTACCGGTTATTTTGGGTGGTTCGGGCATTACGGTGACGGTAACGGATGAGGTGCCATCGTTAACGGTTCCGGAGGGCTATATTGTGTCGCAGATTCCATTGCCCAATCAATACATGTTTGATACAGGTACGATTCAAGTAACGGTGAGTAAGGGGAGTCCGATGATTGTGGATGATTTGGGGTTATTGGACGATGATTTTCGCAATGTACGGGTATCGTTTGAGATGCCACAAACAGCGGCAATGAGTCGGGTTGAAATTCTAGAGAAAACAGCGGATCAGCAACAGCATGTGTTGGCGGATGAAATACTATCGGCAGGGGATTATTTTCAGCAGGTGTTTATTATTCATCAAGCGTCTACTATTGGCATTCGTGTGAATGGGGAGACATGGTGACTGCGCCCATAACCGCTACCGAGAGGCAGCATTTAACCGATCTGTTGGCCCGTACGGCGGGCATTGAACAAGGGCAGTATCCCAATCCGGTGGTGGGGGCGGTGGTATTGCGGGATGGGGTGATGGTGGGGGAGGGGTATCACCGGGTGCATGGCGGCGATCACGCCGAGGTGGTGGCTTTGCGGGGTGCGGGGGCGTTGTGTGAGGGGGCAACGCTAGTGATTACCTTAGAGCCCTGCGTGCATCACGGCAAAACCGGGCCCTGTGTTGAGGCGATTATTGCGGCGGGTATTGCGCGGGTTATTTGGGCGGTGGATGATCCAAACCCGGTGGTATCGGGTCGGGCGGCACCGATATTGCGGGCACGTGGCTTGGCGGTGTTGCCCAATGCCATGCCTGAAGCCGGTCGGGATCTGATTAAGGCGTTTTACACCTTTCATACGCAAAAGCGGCCCTTTGTGTATGTTAAAGCGGCCGTGAGTCTGGATGGGTTTATTGCGCCGGATCGGCAGGGCTTGCGGTATATTTCGGGGGCGGCGTCCTTGGCCTTGGTGCATGCGTTACGGGCGCGGGTGCAGGCGATTTGTGTGGGATCAAATACCATTGTGACGGATCAGCCGCGCTTATCGGTTCGGGGGATGGGGGAATCGCTGCGTCAACCCTTAATTGGGGTGGTGGACCCCCACAATCAGGTGGGGCCCTGGGTGACTACGGCCCTGGATGCGGGGCGTGAGGTGGCGATTTTTGCCCCGGCTGATTTTGCTCCGGCTGGGGGTGGGGACGGGAAGGGGTTGCCACCGCATCCGCGCTTGCGGGTGTACACGGTGTTAACCGCGGATAAGGCAGCGAATTGGCGGGCGATATGGCGGACCTTGTATGACCGGGGGGTGCAGGCCGTTCTTGTTGAAGGAGGGGCGGGGATATTTGCGTCTATTTTTGCGGCGGGTGCCTTTGATGAATTGTGGATTACAAAAGTCCCCCAGGTGTTGGGGTCGGAGCAGGCGGTACCCTTTGTGTATGAGGCTTCCCCCATGCAATTGACCTTGCAATCGGTGACGGCTTATGGGAATGATGCTGTGATGGTGTATACCAACGCCTATGCTGTTTCGGTATGACGACGCCATTGCCGAGCGATTGATTCGGCAGGTGGTATCGTCGCAGCAGATGGGGATCTTGCGGCGTCAGGGGTTGGTTACGGGGCGTGATTTTTTGCTGCATCGGCCATTGCGGTATACCCTGCGGTTACGCACATTGCCACTGGATCGCCAAGCCAAGCAGGTGTACACCTTGGTGGGGCAGTTAATGGGTATTCGTCAGCATCCGGTTAAGGATCGGTTGGTGGTATACAATGCTACGTTACAATTGGAGCGAATAACGGTGCCGGTGCGCTGGTTTAACCAACAGTACGCATCCAAGCCCCGTCAGGGGCGGCCCTGGGTGGTGCTAACGGGCACCTTCGAAACCGATGCATACGGAGAGGCCTTTCAGGTGACGGATTTTGAATGGTATGCCGATTTGGCCCTAACGGGTCACGGCCGTGTATTTCCGCATTATTCGCCCATTCGCGGGGTGCCTAATCGATTGATATGGGGGATTATACGATTGTTTCAGCGATCCTTGCCGATAACCGATTTAATGCCAGCGGCGATGGTGGAATCGCAGGGGGTGTTGACGATTCAGAATGCCTTATCGTATTTGCATTTTCCCTGTGATGTGAGTCAGGTAACGGCGGCAATGGCGCGATTGGGGTTTGATGAGTTGGTGTGTTACCTATTGCCGCGGCGGCAGCAGCATGCGGCGGTACGAGCACAGGTATCGATGTATCGATTAACCCCGCCGGATTCGGGATCGTTAACGCGGGCGTACATACAGGCCTTACCGTATGCGTTAACGGGCGCGCAGTCACGGGTATGGTCACGGATTCAGGCGGATATTGCCCGTGGGCATCCGGTGTTTCGGTTAATTCAGGGTGATGTGGGGTCGGGCAAAACCGATATAGCGATTTTAGCGGCGTTAGCGGCGGTGGAATGCGGGTATAAGGCGGCGTTTTTGGTGCCGACGGAGCTATTAGCGGATCAGCATTACCTAACGCTATCGCGACGTTGCAAGACGGTGTCGATTGGGTTGTTGAAGGGGCAGCAGTCCAAGGCGGAGCGGCGTGAGGTAATGGCGGCATTGGCGGGGGATGCCCCGATGATTGTTGTGGGCACGCATGCCTTGATTCAGGAGGGGGTGACGATTACGCAATTGGCGATGGTGATTATTGATGAACAGCACCGATTTGGGGTGTTTCAGCGTCAGCAATTATTGGAAAAATCGGATGCGGTGCCGCATTGCGTATTCATGTCGGCGACCCCGATTCCACGGACTTTAATGTTAACGCATTACGGGGATTTGGATCACGATACCATTGACGCATTGCCACCAGGTCGGCAGCCCCCCAAAACCCATGTCGTTGCCATGACGCAGGTGATGGACGTGTATGCATTCATAGCGCGTGAGGTGGCGGCGGGTCGTCAAGCGTATGTGGTGTATCCGTTAATTGAGTCATCGGATCACTTGGAAAATGTGCAGCCGGCGGTGGATGGTTTCCATGAATTGGCCACGCGGTTTGATACGGTATCGGTGGGATTGTTGCATGGCAAAATGCCATTGGCAGACAAGCAAGCGGTGATGGAACGTTTTGCGGCGAATGCAATGGCCATTTTGGTGGCCACAACGGTAATTGAGGTAGGGATTGATGTGCCCAATGCGACTGTGATGGTGATTATGAATGCGGAGCGATTTGGGTTATCGCAATTGCATCAGTTACGGGGCCGTGTGGGGCGGGGCGTCCATCAATCCTATTGTTTTTTGGTGAGTTCGCCCCGCACAGAGGACGCCAACCAGCGATTGGCAGCGATGGCGGCAACCACAAACGGTTTTGAGTTGGCCCAAAGGGACTTGGCGATCCGGGGGCCCGGTAATTGCCTGGGAACCCAACAATCGGGGGAACTGGTGTTTCGCTTTGCCGATAGTACCGCCGTGGACCAGCTGGAGCGCATTACCACAATCTGCGATCATATGCTGAGCCAACCGACGGTGTATGCCCCTGTGATTGACGGCGTTCGTTCCGGCCAGCCCATTTCCGCTGCTCTGTTGAACTAGCGGGATGGGCTTTGGGGGGGGCTAGAGCCACCAATTTACGTCGTCTTCGGCGGGATCGCTGGGGCTTGCGACTCTGGCTGCGACATCGTTTACGAGATCATCTATGACGCTCTTTACGATCTGACTTTCGAATTTGTCTTTGCTGGATGCAACAAGAGGTTTTGGCGAAGATTGTACTTGTGATGTTGAGACTCTTA
>JALQXX010000088.1 GCA_023262965.1 Candidatus Marinamargulisbacteria bacterium | reverse complement strand
TTCCTTAACCAGATGGTAGTGACGGATCTTGTAAGTTGTGAGTTCTTAATGGATTGAACATGCCGCGAAAAGGTTCCAAGAAATAGCTCCATCATTAGACCGTACCCTAAACCGACACAGGTGGATTAATAGAGTATATTTAGGCGCTTGAGAGAATGATGTTGAAGGAACTCGGCAAAATGCTTCCGTAACTTCGGGATAAGGAAGACCTTTTTGTAGGCAACTATTAGAGGGTGGCACAAGCCAGGGAGAAGCGACTGTTTATCAAAAACACAGGGCTCTGCTAACACGTAAGTGGATGTATAGGGTCTGACGCCTGCCCGGTGCTGGAAGGTTAATGCGGTTGGTGCAAGCTAACTTCTGAAGCCCCAGTAAACGGCGGCCGTAACTATAACGGTCCTAAGGTAGCGAAATTCCTTGTCGGGTAAGTTCCGACCTGCATGAATGGCGTAACGACTTCCCCGCTGTCTCCAACATCAACTCAGTGAAATTGAATTCTCCGTGAAGATGCGGAGTTCGCGTAGTTAGACGGAAAGACCCCGTGCACCTTTACTGCAACTTTACATTGGTATTAGGAAAAACATATTTAGCATAGGAGGGAGACATTGAAGTAAAGGCGTCAGCTTTTGTGGAGTCACCAGTGAAATACCTCTTTTGTT
>JALQXX010000087.1 GCA_023262965.1 Candidatus Marinamargulisbacteria bacterium | reverse complement strand
CCGACAAGGAATTTCGCTACCTTAGGACCGTTATAGTTACGGCCGCCGTTCACCGGGGCTTCAGTCACCAGCTTCGCCAAAGCTAACCAACTTCCTTAACCTTCCGGCACTGGGCAGGCGTCAGCCCCCATACATCGTCTTACGACTTAGCGGAGACCTGTGTTTTTGGTAAACAGTCGCTTGGGCCTGGTTATTGCAACCTCATAAATGAGGTACCCCTTCTCCCGAAGTTACGGGGTCATTTTGCCGAGTTCCTTAGAGAGAGTTATCTCGCGCCCCTTGGTATACTCTACCTACCTACCTGTGTCGGTTTAGGGTACAGGTATATCTTATAATTACGTCGTTCGAGCTTTTCTAGGAAGTATGACATCAGTTGCTTTCTCATCCGTAGATAAGGGTGCTCACAGCTTAGCTCAAGGTATTTTCTATTCTACCTCTCAACGCCTTAATGCTTGAACCGGTAACCAACATCCGGCCAACCTAGCCTTCTCCGTCCCTCGGGACTACATAAGATATAGTACAGGAATATTAACCTGTTATCCATCGACTACGCCTTTCGGCCTTGCCTTAGGTCCTGACTCACCCTCCGTGGACGAGCCTTGCGGAGGAAACCTTAGGTTTTCGGGGCATTGGATTCTCACCAATGTTTTCGTTACTCAA
>JALQXX010000086.1 GCA_023262965.1 Candidatus Marinamargulisbacteria bacterium | reverse complement strand
CATCCAATTTCAGCGATAAATCGGAAACCCATACAGCTTCGGTACCACGTTGCATTATGGAATTAACCACCGGCGGACTAACAAGTCGGTAGGCTTCAGCATAGGTGGTTGGTTGATCAGCCCTAGGGGCACTTTGAACCCCAGCCCCATCAAATCCACTTATTCCTGTAGGCCTACCCCTTTCAGGGACATCCCCGGGCGGCATAGACTCATCTGACCGCCTAAACACCTCAACACTAATTGCTCGACAACCAAAAAACGAACCCAAATAATTATGAACCATATACACTCAACTCCTTTATAAATATACGTAGACCGCAATCACGCTAGACTAATATAGTACAAATATTTTATACTTAATTTTTAAAATAAAAAATTTGTGTGAATTTGTCAATAACTGCCGCTGAAAAGACACGGATACACGCCCCAAACATAACGGCATACGATCGCTTAGGCATGTTATGCTCTAGTGTACACCCGATACCGCATTCACACAATTTTTCAACCGACGCCGCAAAAAGGCCTGTAGGGTTGTTGCCGCATACCGACGCCGCAAAAAGTCCTGTAGGGTTGTTGCCGTCAACCGACGCCGCAAAAAGGCCTGTAGGGTTTTTGCCGCATACCGATTCACAGCCTCATCAATGTACGTCAATGTGGCTGTTTTATGCTTCGTA
>JALQXX010000085.1 GCA_023262965.1 Candidatus Marinamargulisbacteria bacterium | reverse complement strand
ACGGGAGACGCATCGAGAGGATGCGAATGTGGTACAGATTCAAGGAAACGGTGTGGCATTGAATGCAAGTGAGGGTACGGTATATGGAGAAGGCACAACGATTGATAGTGGGGATGGGGTATTGGATATAAAGGGTACGGCAGGGGTGGCATTTGTGGAGGCCAAGGAGACGAATTGGGATCGGGAGAGTGCATCAGAAGACAGGTTAACGCAGCGAGCGTATATTGGGAACAAGTGGGTGGAGACGGGTGTAAGGGTCGTTGAGGCGATTGAGGAGGGAGACACGGTAGAGGGGGCCTCGGCAGCGGGGCGTTTATCGAAGGATATAGCGGACAGTGCGTCAACGGCGGCAACATTTGGATTTTATGGGGGTGTGGAGACGATTGACAGCCATGATCGACGGACAAATGAAAGTGGCGCAACGGTGGGAAAAGGGCCGATATTCAAGTCGAATGGCGGTATGAATGTTGAAAGCGACAAAGGCGACATAGGGATAACGGGAGGATTGCTGGTGAACACAGGCGGGGACGTGAATTTTACAGTGGACAAAGAGGCGGGCAACACGGTGGGATTTTACGCGGGGGAAACAACAACCTGGCAAACGCAGTCATCGGACAACACAACAACACGTCTGGGATTGGAAACGAATATATTGGGGCACGCGAGTGTGGATGCATC
>JALQXX010000084.1 GCA_023262965.1 Candidatus Marinamargulisbacteria bacterium | reverse complement strand
CCACCAGTTAGTTTCCTTACGCTTCATGGGTTTTCCACCCACCAACTCGCATACATGTTAGACTCCTTGGTCCGTGTTTCAAGACGGGCTGCATGAGGAGCTTCTGCCAACATCAGCAACAGCAAGTGTACCTCGGTCAGCCCAGTGGCATGGGCAGAGTAACAACCTCTACTTTTATCCCACTAGGCTAACCCATGTTGACCAGCTTCCAGCACTGAGGGGCAGACCTGTTAGAGTCTACATACAGCCTGGAAGCACTCACGCCTCTCATGCACTTCCCCCTCAACAATTTCAAGCACTTTTTAACTCTCTTTTCAAAGGTCTTTTCATCTTTCCCTCACGGTACTTGTTCGCTATCGGTCTCTTACCGGTATTTAGCCTTAGAAGGGATGTACCTCCCAATTAGGGCTGGATTCTCAACCAACCCGACTCGGCGAAAGCATCTCGTGAAGAGGCTAAGACCAAGGATGACGGGGTTCTCACCCTCTCTGACGTCCCCTTCCAGGGAACTTAATCCAGGTCCGCCTCAGAGGTTGCTTCTATAGACTACAATTCGGCAGACAAAGCCTGCTGATTTTCAAGTTGGGCTTATCCCGTTTCACTCGCCGTTACTAAGGGAATCCTAGTTAGTTTCTTTTCCTCCGCTTATTGATATGCTTAAGTTCGGCGGGTAGTCTC
>JALQXX010000083.1 GCA_023262965.1 Candidatus Marinamargulisbacteria bacterium | reverse complement strand
AGGAGTCTGGACCGTGTCTCAGTTCCAGTGTGTCTGATCGTCCTCTCAAACCAGCTACTGATCGTCGCCTTGGTAAGCCATTACCCTACCAACTAGCTAATCAGCCGCGAGCTTCTCTTTAGGCGGATAAATCCATTTCACTCTAAAGCATATGGGGTATTAGCAACCGTTTCCAGCTGTTATCCCCCTCCTAAAGGTAAATTCTCACGTGTTACTCACCCGTCCGCCACTAGAGTTAAAAACTCCCGTACGACTTGCATGTGTAAAGCATCTCGCCAGCGTTCATCCTGAGCCAGGATCAAACTCTCTTAAAATTTCCATAAATTTGGTGTTTAACTTTTTGTAAAGTCTATCTTGCAAAGTTGAATAATAGATTACTAGTTAATAGGAGAAACCTGTATTTATCTTTCTGTAAATTGTTTAAACTTTAAAAAATATAATTTATTAGTTTTTAAAACTTTATTATTAAACGAATAGCTATTCTTTTGGTTAAAATAGAAAGTAACTGAACTAAAAAAAATTAAGAGGTCTGACCATTTTCTATGATCCGATAGTAGTATTACCACTACATCTATATAGTATTAATAGATATAGTGGTAATACCTTAAAATCCTCCAAAACTCTTCTCAGTTATAAAATCAATGAAAGGATTCGAGGAGATTTTTGATAATAATTCTG
>JALQXX010000082.1 GCA_023262965.1 Candidatus Marinamargulisbacteria bacterium | reverse complement strand
CACAGCCCGTTAATGGGTGATGGCGTGCCTTTTGTAGAATGAACCGGCGAGTTACGATTGCATGCAAGGTTAAGCTGAGAAGGCGGAGCCGCAGCGAAAGCGAGTCTGAATAGGGCGAATGAGTATGCAGTTGTAGACCCGAAACCAGGTGATCTACCCATGTCCAGGGTGAAGGTAAGGTAACACTTACTGGAGGCCCGAACCCACGCACGTTGAAAAGTGCGGGGATGAGGTGTGGGTAGCGGAGAAATTCCAATCGAACCTGGAGATAGCTGGTTCTCTCCGAAATAGCTTTAGGGCTAGCCTCAATCTTTGAGAATCCTGGAGGTAGAGCACTGTTTGGACTAGGGGCCCATCCCGGGTTACCGAATTCAGACAAACTCCGAATGCCAGTGATTTATGATTGGGAGTCAGACTGCGAGTGATAAGATCCGTAGTCAAGAGGGAAACAGCCCAGACCACCAGTTAAGGCCCCTAAATAATTACTAAGTGATAAAGGATGTGGGAGTGCATAAACAATCAGGAGGTTTGCTTAGAAGCAGCAATCCTTTAAAGAGTGCGTAATAGCTCACTGTTCGAGTGATCCTGCGCCGAAAATGACTGGGACTAAGTAATTTGCCGAAGCTGTAAGATGTCAAAACATCGGTAGGGGAGCGTTCTACATTAGTTTGAAGCGTTAACG
>JALQXX010000081.1 GCA_023262965.1 Candidatus Marinamargulisbacteria bacterium | reverse complement strand
TGTGTTATTATAATATTTTTTTAATATGTTAACAACAAATGTCAGGAAAAAAAATCCCGTACTTAAACCAATTCAGGCAATTAGGTAGAGAATACTATAGTGAGGAATAACAATAATTAAGGAATTCGGCAAATTGACTCTGTAACTTTGGGATAAAGAGGGTTTTATGTGCGTATTCGTTTATAAAATAAGAATTGACAAGGAAAAGGGGACTGTTTATTAAAAACACAGGACTTTGCAAAATTTAAATATGAAGTATAAGGTCTGACGTCTGCTCAATGCTTTTAGTTAAAATAAGGTGTTTTTGCACTGAATATAATCTATTGTAAATAGCGGTTGTAACTATGACAATCCAAAGGTAGCGAAATTCTTTGTCGGGTAAGTTCCGACCTGCATGAATGATGCAACTTCCTCTTCACTGTCTCAATTATTGATCCAATGAAATTGAAATTGCAGTGAAGATTCTGTAATATTATAGTTAGACGAAAAGACCCTATACACTTTTACTATAGGTATATATTGTTATTGACTATATTTTATATAGAATAGATGGGAATTTAAAACAAGAAACTTTTATAGTTACTTAAGTTAATTCACGTGTAATACCATCTAATTTATGTGTTAGTGCTTACTTTTTAGTACATTATATATTGGTTAGTTTGACTGGGGCAGTGTTCGTCTAAAGAGTAACGACGA
>JALQXX010000080.1 GCA_023262965.1 Candidatus Marinamargulisbacteria bacterium | reverse complement strand
GAATACGTTCCCGGGCCTTGTACACACCGCCCGTCAAGTCATGAAAGTCGGTAACACCCGAAGCCGGTGGCCCAACCGCAAGGAGGGAGCTGTCGAAGGTGGGATCGGTGATTAGGACTAAGTCGTAACAAGGTAGCCGTACCGGAAGGTGCGGCTGGATCACCTCCTTTCTAAGGAGCATCTGACACTTTCGAGTGTCTAGAGCCACAACCTGGACGAATGTTCCAGGGTGGTTGCTCATGGGTGGAACATTGACTTTGGTGATGTGAACAGCACTGCGGCACGAGTACGGCCCTTCGGGGCAAGGAAAGAGCAGCGGAGCTCGGTAGCGTCACCTGCACACTGTTGGGTCCTGAGGGACCGGGCACATCGAGCAATCGATGGGCTGGCCTCGATCGGACCAGGTATGACCCAGGAAGGAATTCCTGGTCGTGGCTGGAACCGCCCGTATATTGAGAACTACACAGTGGACGCGAGCATCTTAGATAGGCACCTTCGGGTGTCGATCTACAGATCTAGATTTATATAGATCATTGGTCAATCTGAGGCACTCCTTCGGGAGGGCCTCACGATCGATTCATACTCATGTAGTCAAGTTTCTAAGAGCAAACGGTGGATGCCTTGGCATCTGGAGCCGAAGAAGGACGGAGCAATCTGCGATAAGCCTCGGGGAGCTGATAAGCGAGCTTTGATCCGAGGATG
>JALQXX010000007.1 GCA_023262965.1 Candidatus Marinamargulisbacteria bacterium | reverse complement strand
GGTTAGGGCATAGATATCGCGCACACCAGCGGCCTTCAAGCAGCGTGCCACATCCGATAGGGTTGCGCCAGTTGTGCAGACATCATCAATTACAGTCACCGATTGAGGCACCGGTCCGATCCATCGAAAGCGATCATACCGTTTTGCGGTCAAGCGTTGATGTCGCGATAAGCCCACCGACGGTCGCGAATACCGTTTGGCACGAATTGCCCTGGGTTGATAATTCACTTGGTGCAACACCTCCGAAAATAAAAAGGGAATATGAGGTCGCCCACGCCATAATTGCCGCATCCAGTGAGATGGCACACAGATCACCGCCTCCACATCCCAAAAAATCGACGGGATACAGGCGGCAAACCCGTAGGCCTTTAAAATCGCCCCCCAGCCTAAAATTGCCATAAAATTTAATGTCATGCAACATGGTTTGAATAATACCCGTATACGGGTACATATACCCCCCCAACCCAATATGGGGTAAGGCCGGTAATCGCCGGAACTGTGGCACCAACGCGGCCTCACAATCGCCACAAAATCGATCCTGAACGCGCACCCCGCAATGAAAACAAATCCCCCCCAACACCTTAGCGCTTGCCCTGATCCTTAAAAAACGCGCGCATCATAGCAACAACCGATGGATTGGGTGCATACACCAGTTGGCAGCGATGATTGAGCTCCGGGTGATCCGAAAAATCCATAATCGATCCACAGGCCCCCCAACGCAGATCCTTAGCCAAATACACCACGGTATCAATGCGAGCTTGAAGAATCGCGCCCAAACACATGGGGCAGGGTTCCAATGTGGTAATCAGGGTACAGCCCGTTAATCGCCAGGTTGATTTAACCGCCGCCGCCTGCCGTAGAGCCCCCATTTCGGCATGGGCTGTGGGGTCTGATTGCTGTTCCTTTTGATTAAATCCTTCGCCAATAATGTGTCCCGCATCCACCACAACGGCACCGACAGGAAACTCATTTTGTGCCGCAGCGGTTTTTGCCAAGGCAATGGCACGCTGCATCTCTGGCGTCATCTAATTGAAGTTTAAAGTGATGGGGGGCAGCCCATCATCAAATGGGTCATCGTTGTCGGGATCGTCATCATCAAAATCCTCTTCGCGATTGTCCGTATCCGAGCGCTCATCCGCTGAAAACACCCCCAAATTGTCTTCCAGTGTCTCAATCAGGCGTCGAACATGATTGGCGTGCATAATCACACGGGATCGAACTTCGCCGGTTTTGGTGTTGGGGTGAACAAAAATAAAATCCACCACAAATTCACTGCTGGTGTGATTCACAATACTAAAGTTCGTATATACGCCATTAATAACTTCGGGCGGGCATTGAATAGGGATGTGTTTGTTGTCTGATGATGCCATATTATTTAACCCGATCAATGTATTCCCCGGTTTCGGGGTTTACGCGAATACGATCGCCTTCTTTAATAAACGTGGGTGCTTGAACAGTTAAGCCATTGGCAACCTCAACGGGCCGTAACGAGGAACTGGCCGTTGCTTTTCGAATTTCAGGTGGCGCCATGGTCACGGTGAATTCAACCGATGTGGGCAATTCAATATCCACAGGTGTGGTGTCCACCATCAACACGGTGTACTCTTGTTCATTTACCAAGTACCATTTTTTGTCGCCAACAAAATCCGGATCCAAGCAAATTTGATCAAAGGTTTGCATATCCATAAAATAAAAGCCGGTGGGATCATTGTACAAATACTGCATGGTCGCCCCAACCACCGATACCCGCTCAACCCGATCCGCTGATCGAAATCGCTTTTCCAAATTTTTCCCATTAAAAATATTTTTTAATTTCGTTTGCATGCAGGCAACCCCTTTTCCGGGGGTTACATGCTGGGTTTTGGTGACGCGGTACAAATCCCCGTCCACATTGATAACCATCCCCACACGAATTTGCGTTGCTACAACCTGACTCATATTGACCTCCTAGTTTATGCCGTGGCTTATTTAATGTAGACTATCCTACCAATTTTTTGTATATTCTTCAAATGGCATTGATCAATCCGTCGGGGACATTATTACTAGAGTGCGGTCAGGACCATACCCGCGACGCGGTTTGCGCGAGTCTTGTGGACCTTAATTACGAACGTGTGTCCATGGTGTTTGAGCCCGGTACGTTTGCGGTAAAGGGGTCTGTTGTGGATGTATTTCCAAGCAATCACAACCAACCCATTCGATTGGATTTTTTTTCGGGCCCATTGGAGCGCATGCAATCGTTTCGCATCGATACACAGCGATCCTTATCATCGATTGAGCGCACGACTATTGCGTTTGCGGATCATCATGAAGCCGCTCGCTTTGAAAACCATCACCGGTTAATGGATTCGGCGGTACTATCCAATATTCATGTGGGGGATTATGTGGTGCATGAACGGCACGGCATTGGTATTTACAACGGATTTATACGACTAACCGTGGGCGATCGTGAGGGCGAATATGTGGCCATTCATTTTAAAGGGGCCGATAAATTGTATATGCCCTTGGATCAAATCCCCCTGATTCACCGGTATTCCGGATCGGTGGCACACCCCGCACTCAATGGGTTGCATGATGGTCAGTGGGGGCGCACCTGCCAACGCGCGCATCGGGCTTTGCAAACCATGGCCACGGATATTTATGCCATGTTTAAAAAACGCCAATCGATTCCGGGGTTTGCCTGTGGGCCGGACTGTGACATGCAACTGCAATTTGAAATGACGTTTCCGTACACCGAAACCCCCGATCAACTGGCGGCAATTCGAGCGGTAAAACGCGACATGGAATCCAATGTCCCTATGGATCGGTTGGTGTGTGGGGATGTGGGATTTGGCAAAACCGAAATTATAGTGCGTGCCGCGGTGAAAGCAGCACTGAATGGCAAGCAAGTGATGGTCTTGGTGCCCACTACCATTTTATGCGATCAGCACTACCACACATTTAGCCAACGGTGTAACGCGATTGGTTTGGTGGTGAAGGCGGTATCGCGTTTGCAGCCAGCAGTGGTTAATCGCCGCATTGTTCAGGATTTCAACCACCATCGCATTGATATTTTAATCGGTACCCATCGATTACTCAGTGCAGACATTGCCCCCAAACAATTGGGCCTGGTGGTGGTTGATGAAGAGCAGCGATTTGGGGTTCGGCACAAAGAGCGTCTCAAGCAATTAACCCATTCCATTGATATCCTAACGACCTCCGCAACCCCTATTCCCCGGACACTGTATTTATCCCTCACGGGCGCCAAACAAATGTCGACACTCAAAACCCCACCCCCCGGTCGCCAGCCCATTCGGACTATTGTGAGTGCGTTTTCTCCAACGCTCATTCAAAAGCATATTGAATTGGAACTCAACCGGGGTGGTCAGGTGTATTTTTTGCACAACACCATTGATGAGTTGCCTCATATCGAATCGTTATTGCATGATTGGGTTCCGCAGGCTCGGGTGCGTGTTGCCCATGGGCGCATGAAGGCCACGGAGTTGGCTGATGTCATGCTCGCTTTTTACCAAAAGGCATTTGATGTGTTGCTGTGCACCACCATTATTGAAAATGGCCTGGATATTCAACAGGCCAATACGATTATTATTAATCGCGCGGATCGATTGGGGCTATCGCAAATTCACCAAATTCGAGGGCGGGTGGGTCGCTGTTCAACCCAAGCGTATGCGATTGTATTGTATCCGGAAGGGGGGCTGTTAACTGACGAAACCCGGGATCGACTACAAGCGCTAAAAGAGGCCATTGGGTTGGGGATGGGGTATCAATTGGCCATGAAAGATTTGGAAATTCGGGGGGCGGGTACCTTATTGGGTGAAAAGCAATCGGGTCATCTAACGGCGATTGGGTTTGATTTGTATTGCAAACTATTGGATCAGGCGATTCGGAAGGTGCGTGGAGAGACGGCCGATCACGGGCATCAACTGTCGTTAAGCCAGACCCCGAATGTGTTTATTCCGGCCCGGTACATTCCCAATGATAGTGAGCGATTGGCCATGTATCAGCGTGTATTGACCACAAAAAATCGAATGGGTGTTAAGGCCTTATTGTTAGAATGTCACGACCGATACGGCAAGGCTCCCAAATCGGTTCGCTCATTCTTTGATGCGATTATGAACCAATTTGACCTGTAATGGCCGGGAGTGGTGTCGGGTTATCGGGGCTTTTTTGGATTTTTTTTCGAGCGATCCAAAAGGCTCAGTAGAATATCTTCCATTTCTTCGCGATAGGCATCCTCGTCGTTGGTTTCGCCCAAATCATAGGCTTCACGAGCGGCTTTCGCACAGGCTTCTTTAAAGGCTTTTGGGTCAACGGTAATGGATTTTCCCAAATGGGACAATTGAATAGCGGTTTTTTGGGACGACGAAGTTCCCGACAAAGGGCGATGTTTAGGATTTATGGGCGATGGAATGTCCATAGAATTATGGTACCATAGTTTTTTTTCAAGTAAAATCAAATCCATGAAATATCGCATACGAAACCACGCAAATCCATTGGCCACGCGAAATCGGTTAGACCCCATTGATTGGGACACGGTTACAGCGGGCAAAACCCGGGTCAGTTTGGACATTGGGTTTGGCAAAGGGGATTTTATAACCGAATACGCGACGCGTCATCCAACCGAATTGGTGATGGGGGTTGAGGTGCGCCGTCGTGCCGTTACGGTATTTCATGAAACCCCGCGACCATCGAATTGTTTGGCGTTTTGGGGGACAGCGGTGGTGTGTTTGGAGGACGTTATCCCCTCACAGTCATTGGATCGGGTCACCATTTTTCATCCGGATCCCTGGTTTAAAAAGCGCCATCATAAACGGCGTGTGATGACACCGCAGCTCCTGGAATTGCTGAAGGATCGTCTGAAGCCTCATGGCGTGGTGTATATTTCAACCGATGTTTATACGCTATACAATGCCATCATGCAGCTGTTATTATCTAATGATGACAAACATTATTTATCGTCGGACCCGTTTTGGACAAGCGATTACGGCACCCACTGGTCCACATTTTCAACTCAACAATGGCGGTCTCTTTTTACCGCAACCTTTCAGTTTAAGGCCAGCATATGATGCGTAGTGTTACCGCCGTTGATGCGGCTCAAACCATTGTTATTATTCTGGAAGAAACAACCCCCGATGACGCCCTCTCGGCTCGGTTAAATGCCGCCCATAATGCGATTGTGCGGGATTACCGTCAGCACAAACGCATGCCCGTGGATCAGGTTACGGTGGCGCAAATAGCCCCGTCGCCCACGTCCCCCCTGGTTGTTATGGCCGTGGTGGATACAACCGCCCAAAATCGCATGGATGCCTTTCGGCGTGTTGTGGCCAAAGCCGTTCGTGCCACCAAACACTGCACTCAGGTCCAGTGGCTGTGTTTGGCCGATTGCCCGCAGTGGGATTTTCATGTGGCCCAAGTGATTGCGATGGTGGAATACGATCCGCCACGGTATCTGGCTACAGCAGTGGATCCGGATCCGCGTCCACAGCATGTCATGGTTAATGGCGATGGCCGTCGAATGACCGATGCATCCATTATTGGTGAAGCGGTCAATAAAGCCCGGACATTTGCAAATATGCCTGCAAATAAGCTCAATACTACCGCATTTGTACAGATGATTACGGCATTATTTGAGGGGGATTCTCGATTTAGTGTGACCATTTTAGAGGAATCGGATTTAAAAAAACGCGCTATGAATGCATTGCTGGGGGTGGCCCAGGGTTCGAAATACCCGCCGTATTTGGTGGATATTTCGTACAATCCGCAGAAAAAGCCAGCCGTGGCCTTTGTCGGAAAAGGCGTGGTATTTGATACCGGAGGCATTTCGCTCAAGCCATCCTTAAATATGAAGGACATGAAAGGCGATATGGGGGGAGCGGCTGCGGTTGTATCGGCGGCCTGGGCAGCGGGTCAGTTGAATATCGCAAAAGGGGCATCCTTTATTGTGCCAATTGTTGAGAACATGATATCCAAAGATGCGCAACGGCCCGGTGACGTGGTGGTGGCCAGCAATGGTACGCATATTGAAATTAGCAATACCGATGCTGAAGGTCGATTGATTTTGGCGGATGCCTTGGTCTATGCGTGCGAAAAAGATGTCTCAGCGGTCATCGATATTGCTACATTAACGGGTGCTAGCACCATTGCCTTGGGGCCCTATGCAACGGCTATTTTAGGGACCAATCAAGCCATTATTGATACCTGCATTCATGCCGCTGGTGCGATGAACGAGCCACTATGGCAATTACCCCTTTTTGATGGGTATAAATCGTTACTCAAATCCGATATTGCCGATATTTTGAATGCCAATGAAGGTCGCGAAGCGGGTACGATTACAGCAGCGATGTTCTTGCGTCAATTTGTGGGAGATACCCCGTGGGCGCATTTGGATATCGCTTGTACCATGCAGGCCAAGTCCACAAAAGGGGAGCAGGTGAAAGGCATGACGGGGGCGGGGACACGTGCCCTGATTGCGTTTTTACAAGCCTATTCATCCCAATGATTGCCGATATTTATCGTTGGAATACGGCGCCCTTATCCTACTTTGGGCCCGATCCAAATAGCCGTATTCAAACCCCCGCGCCCGGTTCGGTCAGTGATACAGCCCCGCTGCTGGTACCAACGCAGGGGAATACCCCATCGGTAGGTCCGAAGCGGTGGGGGATTGTTTTTTCGGGAGGGCCGGCCCCGGGTGGCCATGATGTTCTGGTGGGGATATGCCAGCATTTGCGTCCTGGCGATGCGCTGGTGGGATTTTGCGGCGGCTTTGGGGGGCTTTTAGCGGGTCATGCCAAACCGATTGATCCTTCCGTAGCCCCGATGCTTGCAGGCACCGCTGGCTTTGATTATTTGGGAACCGATCGCACCAAAATTGCTACGCCACAGCATATGAATACGGTTCAAGAGCGTTTGGTTGCGCTTGGATTGGATGGCTTATTGGTGGTGGGTGGGGACGATTCCAATACCAATGCCATTCATTTATCGCGTGCTTTGGGCACGATCCAGGTGATTGGTATTCCCAAAACCATTGATGGGGATCTGCAGTTCCCGCCGTATTTAACCACATCATTTGGGTTTCATACCGCCATTCATCATTATGCGGAGCGTGTTCTGGAATTGGCGATTGATGCCAAAGCCACTCAAAAATACTTGCATATGGTTAAATTGATGGGACGTAACGCCTCGCATGTAACATTGGCCGTGGCGCAGCAAGTTCAACCACATATGTGCTTATTATCGGAAGAAATTACTGATTTGGGGTGGGGGTTTGCGGATGTGATCGCGTATTTTTGGGATGGCATACAACGCCGTATGGCGGCCAATAAGCCGTATGGCATGTGCCTGTTTCCGGAAGGTATTGCTGACGCTATTCCCGAATTACGAGCGTATTTAAATGGTGATACGACGCCCTTGGCGGCGTATTTTGAGGCGCGAGACTACCCATTCTATGCTGTCGCTGCGCCCACAGGTACGGATGATCATGGCAATCAATCCTTATCACTTTTGCCGGTGGAATCGATTTTTGCCGCGGCTATTGATGCGGAAAGTCATCATCATGCCTGTGCCACGATGGTCTGTATTCCCCATTTTTTTGGATATGAGGGTCGTTCCAGTGTGCCCACTGAATTTGATCAACAATACGCGCAGCTATTGGGAAAAACAGCCTACGGTTTGGCGCTAAGTGGGCACACTGGTGTTTTGGCCAGTGTGGATCGCGTGACGCCAGGGTGTCGTCCGTGTGGTATTCCCTTGGCGGCAATGCTGGGGTGCACAGCCGCTAATCGGTGGGTTATTCAAAAACGCTTGGTTGAAACAACCGATACGGCCTACAACCAGTATCGGGCTCAAAAAAATGAGTGGCTAATGACCGATCCCGAATTTCCACGGCCAGTGTTGTGGACCGAACCCCCCATACCTTAGCGGGGGTAAAACGGGTCGCGGAACCGACCAACCGCTGGTTGGAAAATACAAAGAAAGGTGCTAAAATACCCACTAGTCGAGCGTGTAGTCGGTTACGTCTACAAAAAAATACAATTTAAGGATGGTACATGAGTCAGATTATTATTAAAGCGCATCAAACAGATATATCGCCCCGGGTAAACGACTATGTTGAAAAGAAAATGGCCAAGTTGGATACCATTTTCGATAAAGTGCAGTTGGTTCAAGTGGACTTGGATATTGATTCCGTTTCCAATAAAGATGATCGGTATGTGGTATCGGTGTCAGTAACGGTTCCGGGAACAATTTTGGTTAATAAAGAATCCAGTAATGACTGGTATGCGGGTATTGATACCGTTATTGATAAATTACAGCGTCAGCTTAAGGCGTACAAACAGAAATTGCGTTTAAAAAGCCGAAAAGAGGCCATGAAAACCAAACGAACCATCCGGTCGTTTTCATTGCATGGTGATCACGCCCATGATGATCACATGAATCATGTGGATGATTCCGATGAGTTGTACATTAAAAAGCCCATGTACCCCGAAGATGCCGCCATGATGCTCGAAGAACGGGATACATCGTTTTTGGTGTTTCGAAATGCAACCAACGAAAAAATTAATGTGATCTATGTTGCTCAAGATGGCAATTTTGGATTAATCGATACATAAGTGAGGTAAAAATATGAGTATACGTGTAGCAATCAATGGGTTTGGTCGAATCGGACGCAATGTTTGTCGAATCATTCAAAAAAATCCTGCAATTGATGTTGTTGCCATAAATGATCTTACGGATCCCAAAACACTGGCGCATTTATTGAAATTCGATTCTATTCAAGGTCGATTTGATGGGGAAATTCATGTTGAAGGGGATATCATTTATGTCAATGGTCAGGCCATTCGTGTGTATTCGGAGCGCAATCCGGGGCAGCTGCCTTGGGGCGAATTGGGAATTGATGTTGCCATCGAATCAACGGGGGTATTTACTTCCGCCCAGTCGGAGCGTGGCGGGTATTTAAGTCACATTGATGCGGGGGCTAAAAAAGTGATTTTAACGGTTCCCGCAAAAGATGCGATTGATACCATGGTGTTGGGGGTCAATGATCATGCGTACAATCCGCATGTCAAAGCGTGGTCCAATGCCAGTTGCACCACCAATTGCTTGGCTCCGGTGGCGAAAGTATTGAACGACACGTTTGGGATTATTACGGGATCCATGACAACGGTGCATGCCTATACCAATGATCAGGCTGTTTTGGATGTGCCCCATGCGGATTTGCGGCGAGCGCGTGCGGCGGCATTGTCTATTATTCCCACGTCAACGGGTGCGGCAAAAGCGGTATCGCTGGTTATTCCGGAATTAAAAGGTAAATTGGATGGAATGGCCATGCGTGTTCCCACACCCAATGGCTCGGTTGTGGATTTGGTGGCCCAGGTAGCCAAACCGGTCACTAAGGATCAGGTGAATCAGGCACTCCGGGCGGCCGCAGAGGGTCCCATGGCGGGGATTTTGGCGTTTTCAGAGGATCCCTTGGTATCGATTGATATTGTGGGAAACCCCCATTCATCCATTGTGGATAGTTTAGCAACAATGGTTACCGGTTCGCTGGTGAAGGTCATTGCTTGGTATGATAATGAGTTTGGGTACTCCAATCGTGTGGTAAATTTAATTGAAAAAATAGCCAATGACTAAGTCCTTTACGCAGTTACTGGCCCAGCCTATTGTAGGTAAGGTTGTTTTGGTTCGAGTGGACTTTAATGTGCCTTTAAAAGATGGATGTGTGATGGATACAACCCGTGTCGAGGCGTCGCTGGAAACGATTCAGTCGTTAACAGACAGCGGGGCCAAGGTCGTGTTAATTTCCCATCTCAATCGACCGGGGGGAAAGGTTGTCGAGAGCGCTCGATTAACACCGGTTCGGGATGTGTTGCAATCGCTTTTAAACAAACCGGTCACCAAAGTGGACGACTGTATTGGTGCATCGGTCGAAAGAGCCATTGGCCGTATGGCTAATGGGGACGTTTTATTACTGGAAAATAGTCGATTTTACCCGGAAGAGGAAGCCAATGATGCGGTTTTTTCTAAAACATTGGCCGGTTACTGTGATTACTTTGTGCAAGATGCCTTTGGTGCGGTGCATCGGCGGCACGCGTCTACATATGGTGTGGCAACCTATTTGCCGGCATATGCGGGGCAATTGGTGGACAAAGAGTTGCACTATTTATCGCAGGTTGTCACCAATCCCGGCCGCCCGTTTTTGGCACTCATTGGTGGGTCAAAAATGTCCTCCAAATTTTCAGTATTAAAAAATTTATTATCGCGTGTGGATGGGATTATTTTGGGTGGGGCAATGGTGTATACCTTGTTGAAGGCCCAGGGTAAGTCGGTGGGCCTATCGTTGGTGGAAGACGATTTGATCCCCGATGCCCATCGTTTTTTACAAGATGCCCATGATTTGGGGAAATCCGTTTATTTACCGGAAGATCATGTGGTGGTAACGGACGTGAATCAACCGAGCACTGCGCGTGTGGTTCGGGATATTCCCAGTGATTGTATGGCGGTGGATATTGGACCTGCGTCGATTGCAGCCATTCAGCAATTGATTGGTGATGCACAGATGGTGTTTTGGAACGGTCCGGTGGGAATTTTTGAAGTTCCGGCATATGCGAAGGGTACGTTAGCAATTGCCCATCACATGGCCAATGCCACTGCAACGACGATTGTTGGGGGCGGGCATTGTGTGGCAGCGGTTAATCAGGCGGGATGTGCCCATAAAATGGATCATGTATCAACAGGTGGCGGTGCCAGCTTGGCGTATATAGAGGGCTGTGAATTGCCCGGTTTGGCGGTGTTGGCATGATGAATGATCGCGAAAAAAAAATACACGATAAGGCGGATGCTATCCGGTCGGATGCTCATTTAGCAAAACAGCAGTTTGATCACCATAAGCATGATTTTGATCAATTGCCCTATGACAATACCGATACATATGAATCCGATTTGGCCGATTTGCGTCACGAGCTAAAGCTGATGTTGTCCCTTCTTTCAGAATCTAAATTTGATGAAATTGTTCATATTATAGCCAATCCCTCCAAATTAATGGGCCTTAACTTATTGATTGGTTTTGTTCGTGGTATTGGGTTTTGTTTGGCGATTTTAATCATTGTATTGATAATATTGACATCATTGTCCGATGTTTTATTTGTTAGGTAAGTTGTGACGTTATCGATGCGCATGGCTTTTTATGGAGTCGCTCTGGGGCTCATTGCACTGGACCAGGCCACCAAATGGTGGGCGCGTGTGGGGTTGGCCAGCATGTCAGTGGATTGGGGGATTTTGCGATTGGATTTGGTGTTCAATAAAGGGGCAGCGTATGGGTTGTTTCATTCATATGGGGGTGTTTTAATGATAATTGGTGTGATTGTGAGTGGTTATCTGGCGGTAATGATTCCTCGGCTGGCTAAAAAACGCTGGGAGTATGGGGGGTACATGTTTTTGTTGGCAGGTGCCATTGGAAACACCATGGATCGGGCTATCGCTGGTCGTGTTACCGATTTTATTAACATCCATATCATACCGGTATTTAATATTGCGGATGTGTATTTAAATATTGGATTTGGCTTACTGATTGGTCAGTGGGTTTTGGATTATCGTCAAAAAAATCGTGACTAAGGTTTGGGCTGGGGAGCTACCTATTTTATGGGAGGACGAGGCTGTGATTATTATCAATAAGCCTGCGGGAGTCCTAGCGCATGGAGCACCGACACAGGGAGAGAGCGTGGATGTTGTGACGCTATTGCAGCAACAGGGGGTGGTACTCATGGGTGGTTCTACGGACCGGCCAGGGGTTATTCATCGATTGGATCAGTATACCGAAGGGCTGATGATGTTGGCCAAATCCGATCAGGCTTACGACCATATGCAGGCACAATTTAAGGCGCGTGCAGTTACCAAGCGGTATTACGCAGTGGTGAAAGGTCTTTTACCACCATCGGGTAGGATTGATCGGCCCATTGGTCGAGATGTGTCGGTTCGTGCACGACGCAGTTGCCATCATTATGTGTCAGGCACCCAAAAAGAAGCGATTACTGTGTACACCGTGTTGCGACAATTGACAAATTTATCGGTTGTGGATGTTCAATTGATTACAGGACGAACCCATCAGATTCGGGTGCATTTTGCGGCCATTAACTGCCCTGTTTTGGGCGACCATTTATACTCCCGTCAATCTAAAAAACCCGAAGGGTATTATTTACAAAGCTATCATCTTACGTGGCATCACCCCTATACCAATGAGTGCATTACCACTGAAATACCCCCCAGCAATCGACTAAAGAAATACGTTCAATAACACCGCTGCGCCAATGGCGATGGCTACAATACGATACAGACGCTGAATGGTTTTTTGCAGCGATTGGATGGTCTCTTCCGAAGCGGTTAGAGCATCGGTTAATTGGTTTTTTTCGGCAATCCAGGGATGCGGCTTTTTGTTTGATTGACGCAAGTAAACACGCTTTTTTTTGAGTGGGATAGATGAAACGGTTGTGGGGGAAGCGTATAAAAAAAATGAATTTCCAAGAGGTCGAATGTATAATGAGTGACCGTTTTTGGGATTTATAATGCGTTGAATGGGTCGTTCTGGTTTTATCACGTATTTACAGTAGCACAAATACTCGGATCTGTTAAGATGGTACGGTCGATTCTGGTGCAATAGATGCAAGGTGTTGTATACTACATGGGGTGAGTGGACGTCGTAAAAATCCATCGATTTCAAAAAACACCGCTGTGTCAACCGCTCGGTTATCAACCGATGCCATTTTTTTGATTCACATTGTAGCGGGGATTCTTATTTTTTTTACCATCTACTTCACGTCGTTAATGGGGCCTTTTGGGGAGGGGATCTACCGCCTTGTATTTTTTATATGTGGTGATGCGATGGCCTTAGTGCCCTGGTTATTGGTTGTGACAGGTTTTCGTGTTATTTCCCCGTCCAAGGGGCTTCCCGCGCCGTATATCCCGCTTTTGGTGGGGTTTAGTATCACTTTTTTGGCCTTAACAGAGTCGTTTTTTTCATCCCAGTTATTGAATTTGCATGGTCATATACCGTTTTCACTTATGGGAACGTTGGTGGATGGGGGGGAACTGTTTTTTGGCCGTTTTGGATTGCGATTTTTGTTAGGGATAGCCACCGTCATATGTGGGGCCCTGTTTTTTAATGGATCGATACAGGGCATTGTGCAGCCCATTCGGGCCGTTGTTCACCGAGGCATATCTGTCGAGACCATCATTCGGTGGCTCTTCTATAAAAAAAATGCCCCTGCTCCGCGTCCCGAGAAAGCCATACACCTGGCCCCGAAACGGGCACCTATTTTAAAGCATATGGTTGAAGCCAAGCCGACTTCTGCGGCCACTAGCGCCACGCCCGTAGCCATTATGAACCCACCTGTCTCTGAGAACGCCCTGGTGGATCCCCCCCGCTCAATCGCCGATTTGGATACGGGCGGGTATGTCCTGCCCCCAGTCACATTACTCAAGAAACCCCAGGTGATCGATCCCCGTACCCTGGAGTCGGATATGCGTACCAAGGCCGATATTCTCGAAATGGCACTGGCCAGTTTTAACGTAGAGGCCAAGGTGGTTAATATTACCATTGGTCCATCGGTAAGTCGGTTCGAATTGCAGCCCGGAGACGGTGTCAAAATTGTTAAAATCACAAACTTAGCTCAAGATATTGCCTTAAAGCTTTCGGTCCCATCGGTTCGGATTGAAGCACCCATTCCGGGGAAAGCCCTGATTGGTATTGAGGTTCCCAATGCGGATGTTGCCGCGCTAACGCTACGATCCATTATTGATCCGGCGACATTTTTAATGGATGGGAGACCCTTAGCCTGTGCGTTAGGTCAGCGGATTACGGGAGAGCCTGTGGTGATGGACTTATCCAAAATGCCGCATATTTTGGTGGCGGGATCCACAGGGTCTGGAAAAAGTGTTTGCGTGAATGCCATTATATTGTCCATTTTAATGAAGGCCTCTCCACAAGATGTTAAATTTTTAATGATTGATCCCAAAAAAGTGGAATTGAGTTTATACGCGGATATTCCGCATTTATTGGCCCCGGTTGTAACCAATCCCCACAAAGCGGCGGCTACGTTAAAGCAATGGGCACTGGTTGAGATGGAACGTCGGTACGATGTGTTTACTCAGCATGGGGTAAAGGATTTGGCGGGATTCAATCAACTGGCACGATCTCAGGGGCAACCGGATATGGCCCCCATGCCGTATATTGTGGTGATTATTGATGAGTTTGCTGATTTAATGATGGTAGCGGCACAAGATGTGGAAAATACGGTATGCCGATTGGCACAAATGGCCCGCGCCACCGGTATTCATTTGGTGATTGCGACACAGCGGCCCAGTGTGAATGTGGTAACGGGATTGATCAAGGCCAATATACCATCTCGCATTTCCTTTGCGGTGCAATCGCAAATTGACTCACGCACGGTGTTGGATATGGGAGGGGCTGAAAAATTATTGGGGCGGGGGGATATGCTATATCTGCCTGTAGGGGCATCAAAACCGGATCGTCTTCAAGGGGTATTTGTATCGGAAGACGAGGTGAATGCGGTGGTACGGTTTATTAAAGATCAGGCGGCGCCCGATTACAATCACGAGGTAATGGATGTGGACCCTGATGCGATAATGAACCCCGATGAACCGGATCTTTCGGATCGGGATGCGTTGTTTGACCAGGCAAAAATCATGGTCCAATCCACCCAGTATGCATCCACGTCGTATTTACAGCGTAAATTACGAATTGGGTATAATCGAGCGGCGCGCTTGATGGATGAACTGGAAGCGGCCGGGGTTATTTCATCGTACGATTCGGATACAAAAACACGAACGGTGTTATCGGATGGAGGGGATGAAGCGGTTTGGTGATCATTACGGATAGGGTGCTCGCCAATTAGGTACTAGGGAGTATACGCATTTTTTGGTATAATTTTAATATGGTATCAGCAAAAAAACCGGTAACGTTGGGCCTTATTGGCTTTGGAAATGTGGGGCGAGGGGTGTATGAAATTATTCATACCAATCGTGATACGATTGAGCAGCGATTGGGGCGTCCAGTGGTTATTAAGACCATTTGTGTGCGACATGTGGCCAAGTATCAGGTGGAAAACATTCGTGTGACAGATGTGATTGACGATATTTTAACCGATCCAGACATTGACATTGTGGTGGAGGTTATGGGTGGTCATGAGCCGGCGTGTGATTATATTAAACGGGCATTGGAACACAAAAAATATGTGGTGACGGCCAACAAAGATCTGATTGCTAAGCACAAAAAAACATTTTTTGAGTTGGCGGAAAAGAATGGGGTGGACATATTTTTTGAGGCGTCGGTGGGGGGTGGTATTCCGATTATTAAGTCCTTTAAGGTGGGGTATTCCGCCAATCAAATTGAATCGGTGTATGGTATATTAAATGGCACAACCAATTTTATTTTGACGCAATTGTACGAAGAAAAAAAAGAATTTTCAGATGCGCTTAAGGCGGCGCAAGATAAGGGATTTGCGGAAGCCGACCCCACATCCGATATATCGGGATTGGATTCTGCCTACAAGATTGTCATTTTAACCGCCGTTGCCCTAAAGCGAAATATTCAAATTGAGGATGTTTATTATGAAGGCATTGCGGATATTCAGTACACGGATATTGCGCATTTGGATACCTTTGGGTATCGGGTTCGATTGATTGCCAAGGCCAAGCGTGTTGCATCGGATTCGGTATTTGTAGCGGTGTACCCAACAGCGATACCGGCAGCGCATCCCTTGGCCATGGTTCGAAACGAGTTTAATGCGATTTATTCAACAGGGAATATGGTAGGGGAATCCATGATTTACGGCAAAGGCGCGGGTAGTTTGCCTACAGGATCGGCTATTTTGTCCGATATATTGGACATTGCCTTTGATAGTTCAACGCATCGTTCACGTCGCAATTTAGAGTCGCATTTAAATGATGCGCGAGTGCTGCCGATGTCCGACAATCGCAGTCAATTTTATATGCGATTATCGGTTCAGGATGCACCAGGGGTGTTACAAGGTATTTGCACTAAATGCAATGACGCGTTGGTGAGTATCAAACGCATCAACCAGTATGAGACGCGTTCGGATTGTATGGATGTTGTGATTATTACCGATACGATCTGCGAGTCGGTGTTTACCGATTTAAAAGCAACATTATTGGCGGAGCCTTCGGTATATGGGGTGGAATCGGTTATTCGTGTGGGGCTATGAGTGGCGCTTAAGCTGATTGTGGGGTTAGGCAATCCGGGGGATGCCTACAAAGACACACGGCACAATATGGGTTTTTTGATTGCGGATGCATTTATTAAGCGTTCGGAGTCGCCGGTGTCAAAGCAACCAACGCTTAAGTCGCATGTGTATCGCGTGACGGTGAATGATCACCGATTGATTGTGGCCAAGCCACAGACATTCATGAATCGTTCGGGTGAAGCGGTGCGTGCCATCATGGATTATTACCGGTTAACGCCCGCCGAGATTGCGATTGTGTTTGATGATTTTGATGTCCCCTTTGGGTATATGCGGTGCCGGTTTCAAGGCAGCGCGGGGACGCATAATGGCATGAAATCGGTGATTGCGCATGTGGGCACCACGTCCTTTCTTCGATTGCGTGTAGGCATTGGTCCAAAGCCCCCCCACATACCAACCGATGCGTATGTGTTGAATGCATTCGCAAGCAACGAGCGTTCGCATATTCCTGATATGGTAGCGCGCATGGTGGATGCTATGTGTATTACCATGACACAGCCGCCAGCTATCGTCATGAATCGTTTGAACGGGGTATCCTTTCTTCCGGATGTGGGGTCTGGCGGGACGTTTTAAAGTGATTGGCGCGAATAACGGCTTCGTCATCGGTGTTGGGGCATATCCCGGCTGTTTTAGCGGGACAGGGCTCATGGGGTAGTCCGACGGGTTGGCCGCAGGATGGGCGTAAGGGGCGTCGGTCCCAAAAAAGAATCCCGACACCCAATCCCACACAGCAAATAATCAATATTAGAATGGTTAATAGGTAGGCCATGATAACTCTCGCATGAGCTGTTGGGTCTGTTGATAAGGGGAGGGCATGGATGGTTGGGGGGATTTTTGAGGTGTTTTGGTGTTGGGGGTTGGGTGATTTTTTTGAATAGAGGATGGGATGGTTGGTGAGGTCGGTGGGAATGAGGTTGGTTCGGATGTCAACAATACCGATGCGCCCATGAGCAAGGTGCCACTATGTAATGAATGGGTTTGTCCTTGGTGAGTCAATCGTCCAAAAAAATGGGTATAATCGGTTACCAATCGAAGACGCTTCCCCAATCGATAGTGGCTGCCGAGGGTTACATATCGGGTGATGTAGCGTTGCGGGGTTTCGTTTTGTGTGGTAAACGATATACCAGTGCCTACGGCAACGTAAGCCGCAAATCGAGGCGTAGGCAAAACGGTATACCGAATCCCCACGAGTGGTGCGGTAACGTCAGCGGATGCCCCGTTGGTTTGGGATGCCATTACGCCCAACTCAATGCCAATAGGTTGCAGCGTATGATACCGCACATGATACAGTACCGAATTGGGATTGGTGATATTGGTTAGACTATCCAATTGGCTATAGGCGTGGACCATCATGGAAAGGCACAATAGTATGTACAGTGATTTCATATACTCATAGTGTACAAAAAAAAATAGAGATTGCCAAAAATAGGGTGGGTTGTAGTACACTTTTCTGTAGTATGCGTCTATATAGCAACCTATTTTTGGGCTGTCTTCTTCTTATGGGATGTAAATCAGCGGATCCTGCGGATGCACCGGCGAGTCCATTGGCCATGACGCCTGGTGTGGCCCATAATTTTATGGTCCAGCAGTTGGGAAACAATTCACTACACGTTATTGATGTGCGAACAACCCGGGAATTTAATGACGGGCATATTGAGGGGGCTCGCCATATTGACTGGTTTACCCAGTCACAGGAGTTGTTGGCATTGAATAAAACCGATACGTACATTGTGTACTGTCATTCCGGAAACCGCAGTCAAAAAGCGGCTGCATTTATGCGAGAAAATGGGTTCAAGCGGGTTATTAATATGACCGGAGGGATTCAGGCATGGCGAGCCACAATGCCCTCGTTAACGCCTTCACCTCAAGATAATGTTATGAATTAGGGACTTCAGGATTCCAGGGATTCCAAGCATCAAAGCGTTTTCCATCGGGGTTTAGTACGGTTACCGATAATGCCTTGTATGTAATACCTGTGCCACTACTAGTCACAACGATTGAGTGTGCCTCAACGTATCCAACAGGATCCCCCGATGCACGGTAAAGACGGCTTTTTAGAGGGGTTCTTGATGTGAAATCAATGGTTATAGTACTTGTAAATAGGTGTTTCTTTAAGCTAAATCCATCAACAGCTGTAACCGTTACGTCGCAGGTATAGGCCGCGTCGGCCTTTGGTTGGCAGGGATTGGATTCACTGCCAATTTCAATGAAAGATAATTGATCTGGGCGCTGCGTCATTTCAATAATCTTAAGCTCAGAATTCATTTGTGGATTGGTAGGCACAAAACGTATGGTGTTGGTGGCATCTTGGTTAAAGGCATAGGACTTGGCATAATAGGATTGATTTTGCCACACCATCATATAGGCAACGGTTGTGTGTGGGATACTTTGATTGGTTAAAAATTCAAATCCTATCTGGTAATTACTTACAAATCGATGAATTCCAATGCTGCCGTCATTTTTTCTGCTAGAATAACGAAGCGCAAAATGGATTTGATCTGGCCAATATTCTTGATTTCGATCTTCCCCATCAATTTCTGGGCCAAAATCACCTATTTCTTTGACATTGCCGGATACATACGCTAGTTGGATTCCTTTTTCAGGCGTAGCTTGACCATATTGACTACCTGTTTCAAAAATAGTGGTGTAATCCACGTAGACATCTTGTAGGGTGTGGAGTGCATTGGATTCGGATACGGATACGGTTGCAAAGCCCGTCCCTTCCGATGAGCATCCCGCAAAAAGAATCACGCCAAATGCAATACCAAAAAATAAGCCAATTTGTTTCATGTTGCGCTCCTTACAAGTACCAATTGTGTTTATGTGACATGTCACAAATAACCATTTTATATTACGTCTTTAGGATGAGGCTGTCAATCATATTTATCGTTAGGTTGATATTTTATTAAAAAAATTCAGGGCGCATTTTCTGGACATTCGGATTTCAAACGTGGTACTATTCAGCCGAAGTACAATAGTACAGTTTAAAATACTAGACAGTAAAAAAGGAGTGCGAATAATCATGAGAAAAGTAAAAAATTATAATAAGGTGAAAAACAATTGGGTTTATGGCTATTTAGCAATTGCCCTGGTTGCATTGGGGGGGTGTTCCTCGCATTCAACAAAAACGCATACATCGTCAACATATTCTATTTCAGCTAGTGAAGCACGTGCATTGGGCGCATTGTCGGGCTTAAAAACTCAGGATTTTTTATCCGAATCAAACGAACAATCAACCACGGTAGTTACTAGCTCTGCAAAAAGTTTGAGTACATCTACATACTTGGTGGATTTTACAGGTATTGATTCAGAGGTTCCTTTGTTGAATGATGACTCTGTGGTGAAGCAAGCGGATTTTTTTTATGCAAGTCAAGAAATTAATTCGGATTTGAGTTTTAAATTAAGAACTTTATCGATTAATCTTGACGAAAGCATAATTACTCGAGCATTGTATGTAGAACATAAACGTGACAATTCGATTGATTGGGACAATAGTTTTAGTTACAAAATAGCTGCGAGATTTTATAATTTAAAGGGTAAGCGTCTTAATATTGAAGTAAATAATGACACATCATATACCTTAACACTACAGGATGATGCACAAAAATTGCCTTATTTTCAAATTGGTAACGTCATCAATAGTGCTTATTGCACAATGGGTCAAGATAAAGATAATGATTACATTAAAATTCAATTTGGTTCAAACTGTGGTGTAACCATTCATGCGGTTGATTCAGATGTGGATGCTCTCTACATATATGAGGCCTCATTAGAGGGGGCATCGATTTCATTTAATTTAGAGGAGGCTATTAGTAAAATAAATGATGACGGAACATTCTCAGATGATGTAGAGCGCTATAACCTGCCAGCGAGACCTTTTTATGAATCAAGAACACGTCTAAAAGCCGGTTATTTTGTTTTGAACATGTTAACAGGGGAAGTCAAACTTTTGGATTTAAATAGCCAACCGTTATAATCAACGGATATGATTGACAAAAAAAGCCCTCCACATGGAGGGCTTTTTATTTGCTGCCTTGATAGTTGTTAGGGTGTAATCGTAAAATACGATTAATTAGATAGTGCATAGTGATAATAAATAATAGGAGGTAGCAATACAATGAGAACGGGATCGATTGACGGGTGGTTGCCTGCTATTAATACACAAGTCCCCCGCCGTTGGGGGACTTTTTTTAGGGGGCTATAATCTACAATACCGTTATTATAGGACAAGGGATTGCAGGCGCGTTGATGGCCATAGCCGCTATAAATCGCGGAGAGTCCGTTTGCGTGTATGCGGGTCAATTGCAGTCGTCCACATCACGAATAGCCCTGGGCCTGATGAATCCACTAATTGGACCGCAACTGCGTTACATTGGTGCGGCCCAAGGGGAGTCATACAATCGCATTATTCAATTTTATCGGGAATTGGAAGGGACGCTGGGAGGACACTTTTTAGAGCCGTATCGATTGGTGCGTATTTTGCATTCAGAAACCGAATATTCGATGTGGGTGCGCTCTCAAAATGATCCATTTGTTCGATCGCTGATGTATCCGGCAAGTGCTACTCACGATATATGTAAACCCGGTCGGATTCAATTTGAAATGGATAGCTATCGTGTGGATACAAACCGGTTGCTCAATCTAGCAGCAGACTATATTCAAAAAAAGGCCACGTGGATTAATGAATGGGTACCGTATACCGCAATTATACCGCAAGGCAATACGATTCGGATTAAAGGGGTTCAGGGCCAATCACTGGTATTTTGTGAGGGCCATTGGGGGAATCGCAACCCGTTTTTTTCGCAATTGGTATTTAAACAAGCGTATGGACATATTTTAGTTGTGGAATCCGATCGGCCGATACCCAAACGAATTATTCATAATGGGCATTGGTTGTGTCCCATAACGGACCGTATGCATATGTACGGGGCATCGGTATTTTGGCAAAAAAATGAATCCCATAATGCATTGGGTCGATTATGCCATGCATTGACAACGCATAGCGTCCCCCGCTTTAGGCTGCAACGTGTGATGATGGGGATTCGCTCGTGTTTGGCCAACCGTCAGCCATATGCGGGATGGCATCCGACGTATCCCAACATGGGCTGTATTAATGGACTGGGTGGTCACGGATTGTTTCACGCGCCACGATTAGTGCGGCAACTGATGCGGGGTAATGCGATAAATCACATCGGTACTGTGTGATGTTGTCAATTTGCGTTGAAACAATAATCCCAATAGGGGGATATCCCCCAAAAAGGGCACTTTTTCGATGGTATTGTGATTGGCTTTATCAATAAACCCCGCAAATACAATTGATTCGCCCGCTTTGCAGTACAGCGATACGGTGGATTGTCGATTGGCTACAATGGGTAAATCCATCCCCATATCACTACGATACCCGTTCACGGTGTTGTATGTGAGGTCAATGTCCATATGAATGGTTCCGGCATAATGCACATAGGGTGTAATATCAATGGTTATACCGGAATTCAAGTATTCCAATTGATGATTTCGATACCCATTGGTTTCAACGGTACGTACATATGGAATTTTTTCGCCAACCATGAGTGTAATGGCTGTGCCGGAGGAGCCCGTCAATGTGGGCGAGGATACAATGGTTGCTTGCCCAGCACTAACCATCATTTGCAACATGGTTTTGATGGTGTCGCCCTGAATAATGGGATCGGTTAAATGGGAAAATAATTGTTGATAACGGTCCGATTCAGTATTGGTTACTTCAATAATATCAATCGCTAATCGAACTTGCGATACGGGTTTATCCACCAATTGAATCGCCTGACGATACACGGCCCATTGAGCATCATGGGTACGGAGCCCCACACTTTGCATTGCATGATTAACGGACCAATCGCAGGTAGGGCATACGGCCTGTAATGTGGTGAGCAATTGGGTGGTTTTAATGTGTTTTAAATAGACATAGTGAAAGGATTCTGGGGCGGATTTTTGGGGACTGTATTGAATAATTGGGGATTGGGCGACTATGGGTATACAGGTAATGATTAGTCCAAACATGGCCATAATAATCGATGTCATGGCAAAATAACGGCCTGAATATACGGTGATTGGGTGTCCATGTATAGCGCCACCCATTGATGGTGACAGGGAGCGGTATTAATTGTGGCCAAACTATCGATTAAGCTCAGGGTATTCGATGGAATGGTGCACGTATTTTTCAATACATGATTCAGCGATGCTTCAATATGATTGGTATCATAATACATGTATAGTATGGTCATAAACACCATGATAAAGACGACAATTAACGATGGGCGCATGCATACACCGATTCGGTAAGGGCAACACACGAATGCCCATAGGCCGGTTTTTCAGATACGTCAATCAACCAACGATCTGGAAACAAGCCCAGTCGTTGAATACAGTCTGTAGTGGGACACAATGTGTTTTTTAAAGAATACACATCGGTATAATGAATGGATCTGGGGTGAGATGGCATGCGATGCGATATATTCACAATGTCACGATAGGTATAAGCGGCCCCTATGAGTGCAAACAGTGTGCCCATCAATAAGCTATAAAAATAGCGTTGGCGATTGTAATGACCATATACAAAGGGCTTGTATTGATAATACGTAATAATAGCGGATGTCGGGAGTGTTGTTGCATGGACTATTTTATCGACACAAGACTGTACGTGATCACGAATAGTAGTTTGAATATATACAATCAAATAGTTGGGTTTTGGATGAAAATACAAATAATTTACAAACGCTTTTTCGGATTTGGCTACAACAGTGAAGTTGTATGTATACTGATTTTTTGAAATAGTTACGATGTCCACCCCAAACATACTCAGTACTGTATAGGGAATATAACCAATTGTCAATATTAAATTGGTGTCTACGCGTTACACCGCCCATTAGATACCATAGGTCCCACCGGATGCTTTCAGCACAATTCCAGGATGAATGAAATTCTTCGTTATATTCGTGATGGCATATCCGATTAATAGCCATATAGTTATTGTATTTTTTACAAACCTATCCAAAAAACACGTCCGCGCCTTCCTGGGTAAGGCATCATAGGGATGCGTAGATTTTTTGGATCAGATCGGACCATTCAACCGGAATTGCAGATCAAATCATGGCGAAATGACCACGTAATGAGCCGAATGAATGATTGGTTTATTGATGCAGTGGACCATGTCTATTGTATGCCTAACACGCAATCGACATGTGTTACTAAATACAATGTGTCATAAATATATCCCATACAAATACCTCAGTTTACGCATGGGCTGTGTGGAATGTAAAATATTTTTTAAAAAGGGGTTGCGCTTCTTTGAAAAATTATGTAGTATATCAGTGTGGTTCAAATAACGAACCAACTAAAGCTCTCGAGGATTGTCCCCCCCCTACTCGAGAGCTTTTTAATATACATAAAGTTGTATCTAAAAACAAAAAAGCATTTAAAAGAAACATGATTTTTTTAAAATGTTTTGTTTTTTACAAGATTGATTGATTGCATGTTTTTGTGGGGTATTTGACAAATTAATGGCAGATAAGGGGGCATTTACCGTATAAATTGGTTAATTTGGACTGGTAGCGGGGGAATTTACATCCTTTAATGCATACAAAAAGCTATATTGCGCAATATAGTTTTTTATAGAAAATATACATAAATGTGAGTTTTGCATCATTGATTGTAATCCAATTCGTTTGCTGGCATACACCTCGAATACGAGGTCGACATCGAAATGGTCATTATGTGGTGATTGAAAAAGATGCCCTGAGCAGATGATACATGATTTGTCGTAAATATACGCATTATGGGCTAAACACGGTGTATTTCAAAACGCCAGGGCGTGCGCAAAAATGAATGTGGTATGGTTATGGTTTGGAACGAGCCGCTAGTAATTGCTGTATCAAACAACGTTTTAGGTGTATGGATGATGGTGATAGGATCTGTTTATTATATATCCAGGCCAGTATCATCGCCCGATCCAGTAAGCTATTCGGATTTTTGAAGGTATTCCCGATGCGAGTAATCCATTGACTTAGATTGGCGATACACATCGCTAAATGATGATTGGTTATCAATGATGAGGCGTCGATGTTTAGATCATGTTCAACAGCTGTGTTTGTATGGGAATGTGGCATTGAGTATAAATGGGTAACAATAGAGCTATAATCAACGTCACTATCACATTCAATGGGGCGGCTAGTAATGGTCGGTGCCAATTCGGGGGGCAGTTCATGGTATTTCGTCAGACACGCATGTACACATGGATTGTATTTTGTGTTTAAAACGTCTGTAGGCGACCTTTTTGTTGGCATTTGTGTTATGGATACTCCCATTACATGCCCAGACGTATTGTCTACAGCCACTCCTAACACTAATGGCTTTAGCACGGCGTTTTCAATGGTTGCTAATTTATAAATGAGCATGTCCGATGCGGGCGACATAGCCTGACGTTGGTTTTGTAGTGTAATTTTAGACTGCTTTCCCAGGAAAGCAACATGCTTTCGAACCGTTTTGTACGTTACCCCAAGCAAACGGGCTGTTTTCCGCAACGATACGGGTTGGGTTAATAAGTGTACAAGTTTTCCATTAATATCACGTCTTTTTTGGTGTTTTGCCGGACTGTTTGTTGCGCTTGAGTATGTTTTTTTGCAAACAGTGCATTTATATCGCCTAATTTCTCGACGATCACTACGCCGGCGATAGGTTCCGTTTCGAACGGCATTTTTTTGTGTGCAACATGCGTTTGCCCCCCGTACTTTCATAACAAACAGTATGGTATCAACTCGCGATCACATATGTCAATACATACTGTTTATTACGTAGTCTAAGCCACATGAATCGAATAGGAATGTCCCATAAATTTACAAATAATAGCCAAACGCAAACGACGGTATAATGCCGATCTTTAATAATTCATCGGTATTAACGCGATCGGTGTACAACCAGGTGTGTGTCACCTCAATGGATAGGGTGTGAAACCATCGTTGAGACAACGTGGATGTCAATCCCACGCCATAAAAAGGAACAATCATGGACTGTTTTTCGGTGGTATTCATGTCACGAATGGTCATATTTCCTGTACGAATTCCGAAATAATAAAATAATTGTGGTATTTTTGTATGGGGAAATCGGCGATAAGCGACCCCATACATCCATCCAGAAACATCAATATCACCCGAAAACAAAAAATAATTAAGGGTATAATATAGGCGTTCTTGCGTTGTTAGGGGGTGTTCATAGCCAATATTCAACCGCGATTGCCATGCTTGGAATTGATCCATGAATACAGTGCCGGCCCACAACGGAACCCCCAGCCCACCAATGATGATCCATGCGCCAATGCGTTGAAGCATGCCTTAAAAATAGAAGCGAACGTGACTCCTAATGCCCTCCAATGTAGCCATTTTGTTTCCCCACACCAGAAGATCAAGCCATTGATAGCCCAAGCCAAATTGGACGGGTGATAGAGTTGTTTCTATCCCAATACCATATGTGTTTATTTGCCAAGGTAGATCACCCGAAAATCGAATGCCAAAGCTGGATTCAGCGCCATAATAAAGGCCAATGAACCGACTGATATGCCATGTGCCACTTACCCCTGCGAGGAACCCCAAGTTGCCATCGTCGGCCAATGGAGTGGTGTAATAGGTGGCACCCAATGATAGGGTTTGATCCAAAGAAGCGGCGTTGGTCCCCCACAAGTAACGCGCATTGATCCATGTAAATGGGGTGTCATTAATGGTCCATTGACGCCCACCAATACCGGGCCCTTGGTAACGAATGGCTTGACTCCATGAGGATGATTTTGCAAACATAAATTGGGCATCTATTCCAATGACCGTTGTATCATCACGACCATTTGCTAGCGATAGTTCCCCAAAACGCTGCTTATCTTTTCCGTAAAATACCACGTTTCTGTGACTTCCGAAGGCATAGGGGGCTGGCGGAAAACCAAAATAAATGGTTCCAAATAGTGAATGGATTGATGTGTTTGGGGAATACGGAACCTTCTGCTTTACGGTTTGAATGCCATCATTAAACAAAACACGTCCAACAATTGATCCCCCCAATTGGTCCAATGCATTATCAAAAAAATTGGTTCGATTGCTTTGGTATCGCGTGGTTTCTTCTTGCGTAACAATCAAAACCTGAGATTCGGCCATAATAAACCGCAATAACTCAGTGGCTAACGATTTGGCAATGACGGGATTGGACACCTCAAAATCAATACGATCAATTTCGGGAATAAACACATCAAAATCGGTGGATTTGTAGTTTTCAGAAAAGTTATCGGTGCCCACAAGGTACCCCATCGTATTCAATACGCCAATACGCACCAACTCATCATAAATCCATGATGTCGGGTATTTTGATCGATAGTAGCTACGAATACGATTATCATCAATGAACTGGCCGGGTGTTAATGGCAACATACTTTCAGAGGCCATTTCCGTTAATCGGCCATCATCAGCCACATACCCATTGGTTTTCAATGCCGCTATGGTATCGTAAGTCCGCACATTGATAAACATGTTATACCACATGGTGAATCGACCGGGCGTAAATTGGATGCGATCAAATTTGCGCTCCGTATCCAATACATGCACATCCGTATTGTAGCCACCACGATTGTTGTTCCGGTTCCCTGGACTTTTCCCTGGACTTGCGAGGGATTCGGATCCTACAATGAACCACATTGATAGAATAAACATAAAATTAAATATTATTGATATATAGTGTTTATTGATCATACTATTTATTAGACTAGCACTAACCATTGCTTGACTCAAGTCTCTTTGAGGCGTATTTTTTGTAGAGTGACTACTACGGATAAGGATCTTTTTTTTGATATTCATCCAGACACCTATTCACAATGGGCGGCTCAAAATGGCTTGCCCAAATATTGTTTGGAACAGGTAAGCGATTGGATTACCAAGCATCATTGCCTATCGTTTGATGACATGACCAATATTTCCAAAAAAAATCGCTCTATTTTGGCTGATCGGCTACGGCTTAATCCGTTCACATCCGTAACCAATCAAAAAGCATCGGATGGATTGGCAACAAAATATATTTTTACCTTGGATTCCGGCGTCTGTATCGAAGCCGTTGCCCTTCAAGAACGGGGTTATGAAACATTGTGCGTATCGTCTCAAGCGGGGTGTCCGGTGGATTGCAAATTCTGCTTAACCGGTATATCGGGATTGAAACGAAATTTAACTGTTTCAGAAATTGTCGGTCAATTGGCCATTGTTTTAGCCAACAATCATCATATTACCCACATTGTATTTATGGGGATGGGGGAACCGTTACTGAATTTAAAGGCGGTTTTGCCGGCTATGGATTGGTTTCAGGAGCCCTGGGGATTTCATATTAGTCGGCGTCATATCACCGTTTCTACTTCAGGATACGAGCCTGGGATTGATTATCTTATTAAAAACAACCGCTACTTGAATTTGGCGTTTTCGGTTGGATCGGCTATTCCATCCATTCGTGAAACAATCATGCCTATCGAAAAACGCTATCCTATTACGCAGCTATCCCTAAAATTACGGCAATACAGTAGCCAACATAATCGCAAATTAACGCTTGAATATACCTTGCTGGCGACTGTGAATGATACCGATTTGTGTGCGGATCAACTCATTCAATTGGCGCGGTTTTTAAATGCGAAAGTGAATCTGATTAATTTGAACCCCCATCCAATGATTCCATTTGAGCCGGTATCGCACAAGCACTTAATGCGATTTCGGCAGCGATTGGTGATGGGGGGCGTACAGACCACCATTCGACATCCGAAAGGGCAAGATATTGTGGCGGCATGTGGCCAACTTCAATTGACGGCTGTTGCAGACACTCCCATTTCAAGGCAGCCCAAATAGCGCCAATTATTTTTTACATAGATCTAGCACTCTCGGGTCTCAAGTGCTAATATAGGGCATATGGATGGTCGACAGTCAGCTATTTTAACGTGTTTAGTAGATGGGTTTATTGAGTACTGCCAGCCGATATCCTCTAAGATGGTACAAGATCGGTTGCCTACCCGTTTATCCGCTGCATCGGTGCGACAAGTATTTTCGGTTCTTGATGCGAATGGTTATGTAGAAAAGCGTCATTTATCGTCGGGTCGGGTGCCGACATCCAAAGGGTATCGCGCCTATGTGGATCAATTAATGTATCCAAAAGCGATTCAGTTGCGATCTAAATTCCATCCGAGAACATATCGAATTAAGTTAGAAAATTGGGTGATTAATCTATCCAAAAAGTGGCCGTATATTGGGATACTGGCGTTTAACCGAGACGCTATGGGCGATATTGCTATGGCAGAATACGTGAGTTTGGGATCGCACCATGGTTGTATTATGGTGTTTTATTGTATTGGGGTGGTGTCTACGGTTCATGTTGTGTTTGATCGGGATGTTTCCGATTTGGATACCCATCGATTGATGCAATGGCTGATAGCTCATGATATGCGCGTCCAGAATCGGTCCAAAATGGGGGGCTTTACAGATCAGGAGTGGGCCTTTATTCAATGTGTTCATCACGCGTTGGTGAATCATCGAAAGCATGGGATTTCGACTGATAATATGATTATTAAAAATATTCAGCAATGTTTTTGTTTGGCGGACTATACAACAAAAGACGCCATCAATCAAATTGTTGCCGTTTTAGATGATCAATTGGCTTTAAATCGATTGTTGAATGATGCCGTATCGCATCCATGTCAAACCATTGCGATTGGGGATGAATTGTCCGATGATCGATTGGGTGAGTCAACCCTTATGCGCTTTCCAGTAATGGTGAATGATTACCCCATCGCTACGCTGGGTATTTTGGGGCCACGGCGCATGAATTATATGGGGGTTATGAATGAATTATGGTCCTATCAGACGCTAGTCGGATTCGACCAATTTTGATACAATAAAGGAGCTTTATGAAAAAGAAAAAAGAAACGGATGCGATAGTTGATGACCAGATACCTCTTGTAGATAACGACGCGAGTGTTCTTGCCGACGATGATGTCGCAATTGCAGACGATACTGCTGTAGAAAACGATCCATTAACCACAAATGAAGATGCAATCGCCTTGCAGAATACGATTTTGGCGCTTACCAAGGAGCGCGATCACCTGGCTGCCCAAATAGATGGGTTTAAAGATCAATCCCTGCGATCGTTAGCGGAACTGGAAAATGTCAAACGCCGAAAAGAACAAGAGAAAACGGACGCCATACGATTTGCAAACGAGCGATTGATTGTTGATTTGTTACCCAGTATTGATGCCTATGATTTAGCGATGATTCAATTGGAACATGCCGATTCCAATGAAGCCGCTTCAGAATCCCAAAAAGCAATGATTGCGGGGTTTGAAATGATTCGCAAACAACTGGGTCAATTTTTGGTTAAATGCGGGGTTCAGAAAATTGAGGCTATAGATAAGCCTTTTGATCCGGCGTTTCATCAAGCAATATCACAAGAAACCCATGCCGATAAGGCAGCCAATACGGTTATTAAAGAAATGCAGGCTGGATATTTGTTAAATGACCGTGTGATTCGCCCGTCGATGGTGGTTGTTTCAACACAATAAACTTTAGGAGGAAAAAATGAGCAAAAAAGAATCTAATAAAATTATAGGAATCGATTTGGGAACCACAAATTCGTGTTTTGCTGTTATGGAAGGTAGGGATGCCGTGGTTATTGCAAACGCAGAAGGGGCGCGAACAACGCCATCCATTGTTGCGTTCACAGACAAGGATACGATGGTTGGTCAGGTGGCAAAGCGTCAGGCGGTTACCAATCCAAAGGGGACCGTGTATTCGGCCAAACGATTTATTGGTCGAAAATTCAGTGAACTATCTGCTAGTGAAAAAAATATGCCATATACGGTGTCTGAACGAAAAGATGGTGGGGTTGAGTTCAAAATCAACGGCAAATCGTATGCTCCTCCCGAAATTTCGGCGCGAGTGCTTCAAAAAATCAAAGCAGATGCGGAGGCCTATTTAGGTGAAACTGTAACCAAGGCCGTTATAACGGTACCTGCTTATTTTAATGATTCGCAACGCAAGGCCACAAAAGATGCCGGTGAAGTGGCTGGATTGGATGTTCTTCGGATTATCAATGAGCCGACAGCCGCGGCATTGGCGTATGGACTGGACAAAAAAAATGATCAAAAAATTGCCGTTTATGATTTTGGTGGTGGAACATTTGATGTTTCCATTCTTGAAATTGGGGATGGTGTCTTTGAAGTGTTGGCCACAAATGGGGATACACATTTGGGTGGCGATGATTTGGATCATGTGATTATTGAATGGTTGATTCAGGGATTTAAAACGGATCAAGGTATTGACCTAAGTACGGATCAAATGGCTGGCCAGCGTTTGAAAGAAGCGGCTGAAAAAGCTAAAATTGAGTTGTCGTCGACGCAGTCTACGGACATCAATTTGCCCTTTATTACAGCGGATAATACGGGACCTAAACATTTGAATGTTCAGTTAACCCGATCTAAATTTGAACAAATGATCGAGTCATTTATTAAACGATCGATTGATCCTTGCAAAAAAGCTTTAAATGATGCTGGTTTATCGACTGGGGATATTGATGAGGTTATTTTGGTGGGGGGAACCACTCGAATTCCGGCGATCCAACAAGCGGTTAAAGCCTTTTTTGGAAAAGATCCCGGTAAAGGGGTCAATCCAGATGAGGTGGTTGCTTTAGGGGCTGCGATACAAGGGGGTGTATTGGCTGGAGATGTTCAGGATGTGGTTTTGCTGGATGTTACCCCATTATCGTTGGGTATTGAAACATTGGGTGGGGTATGCACCAAATTAATTGAACGAAACACCACCATTCCATCATCAAAAAGTCAGGTGTTTTCAACGGCGGCGGACAACCAGAACAGCGTTGAGATTCACGTTCTGCAAGGTGAGCGAGAGATGGCGGCCGATAATCGCACATTGGGTCGGTTTATTTTAGAGGGGATTGCATCCGCACCGCGGGGCGTGCCTCAAATTGAGGTGTCTTTTGATATTGATGCGAACGGTATTTTGAATGTACGTGCCAAAGATAAAGGTACTGGAAAAGAGCAAAAGATTACTATTACGGCAAGCTCGGAGTTGTCAGACGCTGATATTGAGCGTATGAAAAAAGAAGCGGAAGCATCCGCCGACGACGATCGCAAAAAACGTGAACTAATTGAAGCCAAGAATGCTGCGGATAACTTGGTGTATCAAACCAAAAAAACGCTATCGGAATCGGGTGATAAGCTTAAGGCGGATACCAAATCGACCTTGGAGACACACATCAATGCGTTAAACGAAGCAATTGCATCTGATGATGTGGATCGTATTAAATCGTCTACAGATAGTTTGCAAAAAAAGGTGCATGAATTTGCTCAAGAGTTGTATCAGCAACCCAGCGATGCTACCGACGCGTCAGCCGAATCGGCTAAAACAGAGTCTTCGGGCGATGATACCATTGTTGATGCGGATTACGAAGAGGTTAACGATAAGAAATAGCTTTTGGCAATTTTTTATATGTGATTAAACGCAATGGCAAAAGATTTGTATGATGTTTTAGAGGTGAGTAAGGGTGCTAGTGATCAGGATATTAAAAAAGCCTATCGCCGGTTGGCTCGAAAATACCATCCAGACGTCAACAAATCGCCCGATGCGGAATCCAAGTTTAAAGAGGTTCAAGCGGCCTTTGATGTGTTATCGCATTCCGAAAAACGGGCGCGATATGACCAATTTGGTGTTACAGATGATCAAATGGGCGGGGGATCGGGCTTTGGTGGATTTCACGGTGGGGGGGGATTTAATGATGCGTTTGGGGATATTTTTGAATCATTTTTTGGGGGATCCCGGTCGGGAAGAGGGGGCGCAGGCAGTCAGGTAGGGGAAGATTTGCGATATGATTTAACGTTGTCCTTGGAAGACGCGGCTAAAGGGGTGACTCAGTCCATCACACTGTATTATCTGGATGTTAAGTCGGGATCAACGCGGTCGTGCAAGCAATGCAAGGGAACAGGGTTTGTTGAAATGGTTCAACGCACCATTTTGGGGAGCATATCGCAACGATCGGCTTGTCCGGTTTGCTATGGTACGGGAGGCATTGAGCGGGAGAAAAAACAAAAGACATTGGATATTAAGGTGCCAGCGGGTGTTGATACCGATATGAAATTGCGCATTTCGGGAGAAGGAAATGCGGGTATTGGTGGCGGGCCTCGTGGCGATCTATTTGTTGTGATTACGGTAAAGGATCATCGTACCTTTCGGCGTGATGGTAGCGATTTGATTTTAAATTTGCGTGTTCCCGTAACTCAGCTGGTACTGGGAACAACGGTTCGGGTGCCCTTGCTGGAAGGGGAATCGGATCTTAAGATCCCTGCGGGTACTCAAACAGGAACGAAATTTCGGTTAAAGGGAAAAGGAATAAAGCGTTTAAAAGGGGGGAGCAGTGGGGATCTCTTTGTAGTTGTAACGGTTGATATTCCGAAAGAGGTCTCCAAAGATGAGCGTCGTTACTTTGAACACATCGCCAACCTTCGTCGTGATGATGAGGCACTAAAGACCTTTATTAATACATTAAAATAACGCATAAACAGCCATTATGTTTACGGTGTTCACGGGCTCTGTGGTTATAGCGAAGTCATGTCCACATCCGCTACAGTACTTCCCGTTAACAGGGGATACTCAATGGTGATGGTGCGTGCAACAGGGTGGGGCCATATGCCGATGATTAATTTGGTATGAAATTAGAATAAAAATGGTTCCTATAATAAGAAATATAGCATGACCATGGTAATCAAATAGGTATTCCCATAAAGCATGTAATAACCATACCCCAATTCCAATGATAAATAACGATGCGGCATGCTTTTTTTTATGCGTACAATACCCTTTGTATATAATAATCGTTCCGGTTAGGATTGATAGGCCTAAAATAGCAAATTCAATGAATGTGTTATGAAAAAAGCTCCCGATACTTGGGGCGACAATGATTAAAAAGGGTGCAATCAAACAATGGAGGGCGCACGCAAATGACGTAACGGTTAAAAAGCGGCTTTTAGAAGAGGTCATGAGGCTAACGGTTTTCAATCAATGTCATAAATTCGGATCGTGTGCGTGGGTCGGATCGAAATAAACCCAGCATGCGACTGGTAACCAGTGTGCTATGCCGTTTGTAGACACCGCGCATGGACATGCACTGATGGGTGGCATCAATCACAATACCAACCCCTTTTGGATTCAGAATTCGCTGAATGGAATCGGCAATTTGAGCGGTTAAGGCTTCTTGGGTCTGGAGCCGTTTGGCATAAATATCCACTACACGAGCCAACTTACTGATACCAACAATACGTTTATTGGGGATATAGGCAACATGGGCTCTTCCGATAATGGGAACCATGTGATGTTCACAGTGGGATTCAATATCGATGTTTTTGACAATAACCATTTCGTCATAGCCATCCACTTCTTCAAATGTATGCGATAATATGGCATCGGGATCGGCAGCGTATCCTGAAAAAAATTCATCATATGATTCAATAACGCGACGCGGTGTATCCACCAGGCCCTCTCGATGGGGATCGTCCCCAGCATATCGAATTAATGTGTCAACGGCGGCTAAAGCAGCATCCTTGCTGGGCTTTGAATGACTATACGTATTGCTTGGTACCATGGTAATTTCATTTTACGGCAAAAACCATTCTTTTTCAAACTGAGATAGTACTATGATACAAATTACCCACAAACAATGGGAGGCAGTATGCTGAATGCATAATGGATGAATATAACTAGCCTCAGTTGATATGGGATTGGTATGACGGTACGGGGGGGCAAATGCGTGTTGTGCATACAAAAATGCGGTTCAAAATGGGGCGTATTGGCGGCGTAGTGATTATATAAAAATCAAGCGATATGTTTATTTATCTTGAAACTGGTTGCCCTTATTGCTTTTTGAGCTGTAACACTTTCGTAACTCAGTTTAAATAGGTTGTGTTTAAAAGAGGGCTGAAGTATGCTAATGCATTATGAAGACCATTCAACGGCGGGCAACATGTACAGTGGATGTCGGCGGCGTTTCAATGGGTTCGAATGACCCCATTCGTGTTCAATCCATGACCAATACAGTGACGCACCGTGTGGCAGAAACAGTTCAGCAAATTCGGGAGTTGGTGGATGCGGGTTCTGAATACGTTCGTATTACGGTGAATGATCATGATGCCGCTAAAGCCGTACCGGATATTGTGGCCCAATTACGGGATACCGGCTATACCGTACCGATCATTGGCGACTTTCATTATAACGGGCATACATTACTGTCAGCGTATCCAAAAACGGCGGAAGCTTTGGCCAAATACCGAATTAACCCGGGTAATGTTGGAAAAGGCAAAAAACGCGATGATAATTTTGCAACCATGATTAAAATTGCCATGGATTATGATCGACCGGTTCGTATTGGGGTCAATTGGGGGTCCATTGATCCGGTGCTTTTGGACCATCATATGACCATGAATGCCAAACGTGCGGATCCCCAATCGTTTAACGCCGTGATGGTGGACACCATGGTGGATTCCGCTAACCAAAGTGTTTTATATGCGCAAAACCTTGGTTTGCCGCGCAATAAAATCGTGGTTAGTGTTAAAATGTCCGATATTCAAGATATGGTGATGGCGTATCAACGTATTGCAACAATGGTGGATGTCCCCTTGCATGTGGGGTTGACCGAAGCGGGGTATGGGGTCAAGGGAATTGCATCATCGGCAGCTGCTTTGGGAATTTTGTTGCAGCAAGGTCTGGGGGATACCATACGGGTGTCGTTAACCCCTACACCGGATGTGCCACGCTCACAAGAAGTGACGGTGTGCACGCAGTTGCTCCAAACCATGGGATTCCGATTTTTTCAACCAACGGTGACCAGTTGTCCGGGCTGTGGCCGTACGGACTCCGATTATTTTATTCACTTAGCACAGGCGGTGAATCAGCATATTAATGATAAGATTGCCGCGTGGCGCCCCCAATTCCCGGGTGTTGAATCGCTTAAAATTGCGGTTATGGGATGTGTTGTTAATGGTCCCGGAGAGAGCAAATACGCCAATATTGGAATCAGTCTGCCGGGTCTTCGCGAGAATCCATCGGCCCCGGTGTACATTGATGGGCAGTTGGCAACAACCCTGCGAGGGGATACCATTGTTCATGATTTTATGGCTATTTTAGATGACTATATCGTGACCAAATTTGGTGGGTAATGGCCACGAGTACCTATGATGTGATTATTGTGGGGGCGGGTCTAGCGGGCCTTGTGTGTGCCGACCACCTGGCCCATAGTGGCAAATCGGTAGCCGTTATTTATGAGCATGAGGCGCAACATACAGCGTCGGGGTATGCCCAGGGAGGCATTGCCGCGGCGTGGTACCCCCATGATTCAATACAGGCCCATAGTCACGATACCGAGGCCGCAGGTGCCGGTTTGTGCGTACCCGATGTTGTGCAATTTTTTTGTGAACGAGGACCTCGTTTTTTGGATTACCTTATACAATTGTCTGTGCCGTTTATCACGAATCAAACCGGGTATGCATTAACACAAGAAGGGGCGCATTCATGTCCGCGAATTTTTCATGTCAACGATCATACCGGGGCATCCATAATGGATACAATTCAGCGTCGATTGCAAAAATATCCCAATATTACATGGATTCAGGATAAGGTAATCGGTTTGCAGCAGTCACGGCAGACGGGTCGTATGGGGGGGGTATCCACCATGCACCATACCATATGGTCACCGGCGGTTGTTCTGGCTACGGGGGGGTTTTCGCATTGTTTTACAAAATCAACAAATCCATCATCATGGGGAGCTTATGGCCTGGCGTTGGCCGCGGCTTCTGGGGCGGCATTGGGCGATCTGGAGTTCATTCAATTCCATCCAACCGTATATTGTTTGGATGGATTCCCGCCCTTACTATTATCAGAGTCCTTACGAGGCGAGGGGGCTTTTTTAGTGAACCAAACCAATGATCGATTTATGCAACGGTATCATCCGTTGGGGGATCTGGCGCCGCGGGATGTGGTTGCGCGTGCTATTGCCAACGAAGAGGGGGTGCGGTTGGATATAACCCCATTAAGGCCCCATTTCTCAGAGCGATTCCCAACCATTTGGAATGGGCTAAAGGCACGCGGTGTTTGGAATGAATGGCGCATTCCGGTGTCGCCAGTTGCCCATTACACCATGGGTGGAATTGTGGCCCGTCCCAATGGGGTCACGACAGTGCCCGGTTTATTTGCTATTGGTGAATCAGCGGTTACGGGCTATCATGGCGCAAATCGATTGGCGTCCAATTCGTTACTGGAGGCGGGTGTAATGGGTTACGAATTGGCCCATTACTTGCATCAAATACCCCCGCTTGAATCAATAACGGAATACAACCCAATTAGGGTGTCCCCGCTTCATCCAAAGGATGATCGGTGGTTTCGGTTGTGGATGGATCGCGTTATGGGCGTGCTGCGATCGAAGTCGGATTTGACAGAGGGAATCCGGGCATTATCGGGACATGGCCAAGCGCAACATTCGATTTTTCAACTGGGAGTCCTTATTATGCGTTCAGCTTTAAACCGCTGTGAATCCCGAGGGGGCCATTATCGGTTGGATATGCCGCAACAGCAGGCCCAGGCCTACCATTCCCTGGTTACCCGTGAAGGGGGTATTCATCATGTACCGAATTGGAATGATGCCTTAGCTGGATTTGATAGCCCGCTTGGCAATCTCCACCCCAAAAGGGGTTAAACCGTAGTGATCCAATGTGGCAAAAATATAGTCCCGATCCAAGGCATACGCAATGACTTTTTTGGTAAATACCTCGGACCATTGCATATGCTCGGTAACATTACGCATGGTTGTTTCAAACATATCATGGGGGTCATTTTGGTGATGGAGCAATTGGATGGTTAAAAGAATGGCGCAAAATTCAATCGTATTTTGGTTATGCATGTACATGCGTTGAATCACCCCATTGCGTGGTGATATTAAAAATGCGCCAAAAAAGAATAGCCCCGCTATCGTACAAATACTTCCGGATATTGATGTGTCGGTACTAATAGCCAATAATGTGCCGATCAATGCCGATAAACAGCCGATAAGGACACTATAAATAATCATGTGCGCTAACCGGTGGGTCAATAGATAGGCCGTCGCGGGCGGGGTAATCATCAATGCAACGATTAAGATTGTACCAACGCTATTAAAGGCCCCCACACAGGTAATACTGACGCAACTCATCAGTGCGTAATGCAGCCACTTGGCATTAAATCCCATACTGGTGGATAATTGAGGATCAAATGTTGATATTTTCAACTCTTTATAAAATAATCCAATAAAAATACAATTGATTAAGGTAATGGTGCCCATGGTCCATAATCCCAGAGGGCCCATGTCATGATTATAAATAATCAACCGTTCGAATGGCGTCAGTGCAATTTCACCTAAAATAACTGAATCTTGATCCAAATGAATAGAGCTGGCATACATATTGATGAGTATGATAGCAATAGCAAAAAATAGAGGGAATATGAGCCCAATAGCGGCATCTTTTTTAAGGTGATTGGATGCCACTAAATATTCGGTAAAGGTAACCGTCACCAATCCGGTCAGGGTGGCGGCTAAAATGAGTAATGGCGAATGGATGGTTTTAACGGCAAAAAACATCAGAACAATACCCAATAGAATGGAGTGGCTAATGGCGTCACTCATCATGGCCATTCGGCGCAGCAATAAAAAACAGCCGGGCAACGCGGCGGAAATACTAACCAAGCATCCCATAATAACAATGGTTGCAATGATCATGGATAGGCCTTTGTATTTTGGATAGCTCGTGCAATTCCCGCTTCGGTTAATCCCCAATGATCGACACTGGATTGATAAACATACCCGTCGTTCATGAGTTGCTTCAATAACTGAGGGGATGGGGGATGATTTAAGAAGGTTAATGCACGAATATCATGGGGGTGGCTGTGATCGTCGTGGGATGTGGCAAGCGCGTAAAGGCCATTGATAATCGTGTCTATTTGCAAGGTTTTTTTGACACTCAATCGTTGAATGGCTTTTGCAATAATTCCATTGGAAGACCCGAGTAATGATACAATCACCATGAGGCTAATCAATACCACAATGGTTGGTCCAGAGGGTAAGTGAGCGTAGGCACTGCTGAACAGAACGCCACCAACGCAACTGACACAACTGAATAGCACCGATAATATCATGAGCCATCCCAGGTTATGGGACCATTGTTTAGCAGCGGTTGCGGGTGCAATCACCAAGGCACTCATTAAAATAACCCCTACGGACTGCAATCCAATCACAATCGAAATAACCAAGAGACTGTTTAATAGTAATGATATTTTTGGAACAGAGATGCCCAAACCGGTTGCGTAATTGGCATCAAATAAAATTATCTTAAATTCTTTCCAGAAAATAAGGGTGACGGCTACAATCCCCCCACTTACACACCAAATAATGCCAATATCCGTGATCAATAAACTGGCTATTTGACCAAAAATAAAGGTATCTATTCCGGCTTGACGCGCGGTTGGTATGGTTTGAATCACCGTCAAAAGCATGGTTCCAAATCCAAAGAAAACCGATAAAATAACCCCTAAAGCCGTATCTGTTTTTAAAAATGAATGGCGATTAATTTGGGTGATCAACCAAATTCCGAACATCCCGGCAATCAGTGCGCCTGTGAGCAGGGCCAAGGGGGATCGATTTAATGTGATTAAAAACGCTAAGCAAATACCCGGTAACGAGGCATGGGCAATGGCATCACCCAGAAGGCTTTGCTCTTTTAGTACCGCATAACAACTGGTAATGCCGGTGGCCACACCAATACCCAATGCCCCGATAAGCGCAATAATCAGGGGGTAATCCATAGCGATTGGTATCACGGTAAGGTATCCGGAAAAACGGCATTTCGGCCGCCAAAAGCCGCTTTGAGATGGCTTTCTGTGAATGTGTCTGATACAGGACCAAAGGCAATTTTTCGAACATTTAATAAACCAATGAGATCAAAATAGTCGGTTATGGTTTGTAAATCGTGATGAACCACTACAATGGTTTTTTGAGCTTTTTTTAATTCTTTTAAGATATCAATAATGGTTTTTTCAGTTACGGCATCGATGCCGACAAAGGGCTCGTCCATCATATAAATGCTGGCATCCTGAACCAATGCGCGGGCTAAAAATACCCGTTGTTGTTGCCCCCCGGATAGCTGATTGATGTGCCGATCTTTAAAAAAATCCATGCCCACCTGGTTCAAGGCATGCATCGCGCGCTTGTGTTCATTGGGGCCGGGGCGTCGAAACCATCCCAAATCGCCATAGGTTCCCATGAGTACCGTGTCTAAGACGGTTGTTGGAAAATCCCAGTCCACTGCGTTACGTTGAGGGATATAAGCAATCGACGCACGATGACGGTGTAGGGGGCAACCAAATACATCCACACGACCTGCAATCGGTTGAATAATTCCCAAGATTGCTTTAAATAGCGTACTTTTTCCAGCCCCGTTTGGTCCCACAATGGCGGTTAACGATCCGACCGGGATATCCATGTCAATATCCCATAGAATGGGTTTTTTACCGATTGCAACCGTTAAATCTTTAATGGATAAGGCAATTGCGGGTGAGGTCATGGCGTCAATCCTTCAACAATATGACGGATAGTGGTTGTAATCATGCCCACATAGGTGCCTTCGGGTGTTCCAGGTGCGCCCATAGCATCCGTGAATAAAGGGGGGCCAATAGCCACGTCCTTACCCTTGGCCCGAACAGCCGCTTGGACCGCCTCAATTTGACGAACGGGTACGGACGATTCCACATAAATAGTGGGAATGGATCGATTTAAAATAATCGACGTAACGCGCGTAATGTCAGCAGGCGATGTTTCGGACAATGTGTTCATGCCTTGCAAGCCAACAACCGTAATGCCATAGCGTTTTTCCAAATAAGAAAACGCATCATGCGCGGTAATGAGTACCCGATTTTCGGCGGGAATGGTGGCGATTTGATGAGCGACCCAGGTGTCCAATTCACGCAGGAGTTGGTCATAAGTGGCCGCATTTTTTCGAAATGTATCCGCATGCTCAGGCATGGTTTCGGACAAGGTTTGAGTAACGGTTTGAACGGCCTCTCGCCATAAATCAATATCAAACCAAATATGGGGATCGGGATTATCCTCATGGTCCTCTGCCATAATCAACCGATCTCTGGGAATACCATTGCTGATTGCACGAACGGTTTTTTTTGTGGATAATCCGGACAGTGCCCGACCCAATTGGGCCTCTAGATTTAATCCATTGTAAAAAATAATTGTTGATTTTTGAAATAGGGCAATGTCACCGGCCCGCATTCGATACAAATGCGGGTCAACCCCAGGTCCCATGAGTACTTTTGCAGAAACCCGATCCCCAGCTATCGCACAGACAGCATCATGAATCATTCCCGTTGTAGATAAGACAAGGGGCTTGGCGTTATCCACGAATCGGCAACCGGATAAAACGAGCATCATAGCCAGAATCAGCCATTTAAATTTACCTGCCATTATTCCATTACTATATAATAAATAACGGGCACCTCACAACCCTATGGCTACCGTTGTGGGGGGGAAGCGGACCGATTAATAGTTAAAAATAGGGGAGGCTAAAAACTCGCTGTTGGACTCGGATTGTTTTAATAATTTAATTAGCTCTTCCATGGAATTTTCCCCGTCCAAATTTTTTCGTAACAAATATGATTTTTTTAATACATCAGGGGATAGCAACATTTCTTCTTTTCGTGTTCCAGAATTGATAATATCAAACGCGGGGAAAATACGACGGTTGGCGAGCCGACGATCCAAATGAATTTCCATATTTCCAGTTCCTTTGAACTCTTCAAAAATAATATCGTCCATACGCGATCCGGTATCAACCAATGCGGTGGCAATAACGGTTAGGCTACCCCCATTTTCAATTTTACGGGCCCCACCAAAAAAGCGTTTGGGTTTATGCAGTGAACTGGGATCCAATCCGCCGGACAAGGTTCGTCCAGAAGGTGGAACAACCAAATTGTACGCACGCGATAATCGGGTAATACTATCCAAAAGAATCAACACATCTTTGCCTGTTTCCACCAATCGACGCGCACTTTCCAGAACCAGTTCGGATATGGTGACATGCTGTTCGGGCGGCTCATCAAATGTAGAGTAAATCACTTCGCCATTAATGGATCGTTCCATGTCCGTGACTTCTTCGGGGCGCTCATCAATTAATAACACTTTAATAAGAACTTCGGGGTGGTTTCGAGAAATGGCATTGGCAATTTCCTTCATAAGTGAGGTTTTTCCGGCTTTGGGTGGGGATACAATCAATGATCGTTGCCCCTTTCCAATAGGACAAAGAATATCCATAATGCGACCGGCGATTAAATCCGAGCTTGTTTCAAGTTTTAACTGCTCATACGGATACACGGGAATGAGATTGGTAAACAATGTCCGATTAACGGCATCTTCTGGAAGCTCCCCATTAATGTGTTCAACACGCAGTAACGAAAAATAGCGCTCCGTATCTTTGGGTGGTCGTACCATCCCGGATATAATGTCACCGGTTTGCAACTGAAATTTTCGTATCTGAGTACTGGAGACATAAATGTCTTCTAAACTGGCCAAATAATTATTGGTTCGTAGGTAACCGTGGCCATCTAAGGCAATATCCAAACACCCTTGCGCTTTAATCAGTCGATCTTCATTGGGGTTCAGTTCAAGTATTTTAAAAATAAGTTCGGTTTTTTTAAGTTGATTATATTGATCAATGTCCAATTGAGAGGCAAGATGATGCAGATTCTCAAGGGGCTCTCGTTGCAATTTTGAAATATCCAATCGATTTTCATGGTCCATATACGTATCAAATAATTTTTTGTTGTCCATTTACATTTCCTTTTATAGTTACTTTTTATATGAGGGTGGCCTACATGTGTATCATCGATATGATTGCGATATTTCTTAGTTTGATATACCTAAGTATACATAAAAACGGACGATTTGTTTAATGGAATTGAAATCGTTTTTTCGATGGGGTGGCGAGAGGTGGTTTTAGGATCAAATGTGTAGTGTTTATATGAATCGGGACAACGCAATTCTATCGATAAGGGCGGTTGATGGAAATGGTGACGAAGTGTTATGCAACAGGTGGGGTGATTCACAACCTCAATGGACAATAGACCGAAAGGGGTATTGAGGTTCTGGATACTTAATGAGTCGGTCCAGTTTAAACAGTCGATAATGAGAGCGTTGTTTTGCTCATACACGATTAAATCAAAAAATAGACTTAGAAAAACATTGTGGTAACAATATGCGTATCGGGGATATGTTGTAAATGATTGATAAAAACTGTGACGATTCACATAGGTCCCCAATGGATTGATGCGATTGAGATATGCGGTAAGCAACGATTGTTGCTGAGAGGGAGGTAGTAAAGGGGTTAATAGAAGCGTGTATAATTCCGAAAAACGGCTGTGATCGGTGGGGTCATACATATGGCCATCTATAATATTTTTTGAGAATAACGTAACACACGCGGTTTTAATAGGCTCTAGATCCGGCAATATAAAACAATGGTTGAGTAAGAATAGTTTTAATTCGGTTGACAGTGATTTTGTTTGATAAAAGTAGCGAGGGAGTGAGGACAGTTTTTTGGCGTGATGTACCAAGCGTTGATAATAGGTTTGCCAGTGGCGAAGCCGTTGTATTTGCTGGGATTTTTTGGAAATATAAGATGCGAAGTGATTCAGTATTAATGATAAAGAAATGACTTTTATAATAACTTGATGGGTTGCATCAGCGGGGCCCAATACGGGTAATGGCTCAAAGCGATGATGAGCAATATAATAAGTAAATGGGTCGCGCCGAATGAATGTTTGTAACTTTTTTTTAAATGATTCGTGTATCGATGGGGGAATCGGATAGTGATAACGTTCACAGGTCATTATAACCAATCCCTGTAGTAGAAGGCGGGCTTGCGATGCCGAAAAAAGTGGCGCAAATGGTTGAGGGCATAATTTTTTTTCATACAGTGTATAATTGTCGAAAAAACGATTCAGGTTATGGACATCGTATAGGCGCAGATGTGTTTGCAATGTATACACAATAGAGGGAATACTGTGTGTCTGATCGGCATATGGAATCCTTACGGTATAATTGGTTAATAGCGCGTTCAGTTGAGGCATGGTTGGTGGGGATTTTAATAAGCGTAACGATGTGTTAGGGCTGGGAAATGCAACGGGATCACAGGTAGGGGGCAATTGTTGTGTAAGACGGTTTTTTTTGGGGGGGATTGATGGCAGCAGCGGGATAATACGGTCAGGATGATAATGAATGGAAACGGTGAGTGTTTGGGTGTCATTAGGCGAAACGGTTCGATCAAAGGTCAGTAAGCCACTGGCTAAGCCATGCGGGCATTTTTGACTGAGTATCATTTTCCAGTCAGCGTCATGGGAGTAAATGGTGCCATCGGTATACTGTGTGCAAATAATATTACTGGGGGGCTCCGATGACTGAAGCTGGGATGCGTTGTTAATCACTAACTGATGGTCGGATGTGAACTGCAGATGGGATATGTGGCCAACGCCATCAACAGTCATGGGCAAAGCGCCTATATTTAATGAGATGGTTTGAGGGGTGTTTGTGGGGTTGTTGATTATTATGGATAAGCTAAAGATGGTATCGGTACACGCAAAAGCGGTGGTTATTTTAGCCCCAGATGGGTGAGGTAACGCCGATTCAATGCAATGGCGAGTGGTATTGAACTGGATATGGGATACGGGCAACAATGAATAGTGGGTGTTGTTGTGACGATAGGTGGTTCGCAACGCCCATAATTGATGAGTCAGGTAAATAATACCGGATTCACATAATGAGAACGCGTAAGGGGATGGGCTGGAATAGCGAAACACCGGAGGCATGGTATAATTTAAACACGATAACGCATTGATCGGACGCACCGATTGTGGATTATAAGGATCAAATTGACGAATCATCCACTCGGGCCAATACGCATCCAAATTGGTATATATGTAGGTGTAATTGCTACGTGATTGGTGAAACCACTCGGGAGCCATTTGAACAATGGATGATAAAAATGTGTTTTGCTCCTTGAATCGATGACGATTAAATCGCATTGATAAGCGTTTTAGCCACCACCGCTCCCGAAAAGATTTGGGCATTATGTCGACTCAGAAACCTCGTTTTTAGTGATTTCAATTCGAATTAATCGTCTTTTTTTAATTTCTTTTACTAAAAAATCAAACTCGTTGTATGTAACAACTTCATTTTTAGAGGGGAAAGACCCTTTTAAACTGAGAACAAATCCGCCCAGGGTATCAAAATCCTCATCGTCTGGAAATGTGGTGTCCAAGTAATTTTCCAAATCGGTGATATTAATACGGGCATCAACATCATAACAATTGTTGCCCAAATCGATGCATTCATTTTTTTCATCAGTGTCATACTCATCTTGTATTTCCCCCAAAATTTCTTCGATAATATCTTCGAGTGTAACCACGCCCGACATACCACCGTGTTCATCAACCACAATAGCCAAATGGAACTTGGCATTTTTCATTTGTTGGAGCAAATCATCGACAGGGGTATACTCGGGAATAAAAGATGCCGGGCGCATGAAATTACGAACGGATGTTTTCATCGCCTCGCTGGATACTTGCAATAAATCTTTTGCGTAGATAATACCAATAATATTATCCAATTTATCTTCATAAATAGGTATCCGAGAATGCCCTTTTTCAACAATAATGCCAATGGCATCTCGAACGGTTTGTTGATCCGATAAACACACCGCATCTGGCCGAGGGGTCATAATTTCACGAACAATGGTATCTGAAAATTCAAATACATTGGTTAATAGTTTGTTTTTATCATCTTCAATAAAGCCGTCGTCGTGACTGATATCTACCATTAATTTAATTTCATCTAAGCTCAAAGACCGTGAAAATGATTCATTGGTATGGAATAATTTGCTGATTCCTACATTGATCTTTTCAAAAATAAATACAATCGGGTACGTTACGGCAATAAACCCTGATATAAATCGTGATGCAAATACAGCGAGCTTTTCAGGTGCTTTTAAAGCCAATGTTTTTGGAGTTATTTCACCAAAAATAAGTAATAAAATAGTGACGCTGGCAATGGATAGTGTTATAGCAAAATCTTGTATATTTAGCTGATTAAAGATGTCAGTAATAATCGATGTTGCCAGTACCGAACACGCAACATTTGAAAAATTGTTTCCAATAAGAAGGGCTGTAATAAGCTTAGATGGATGTTTCAGTAACCCCTCTACTTTTTCAATATCAATGGATTTGTTCGTTTCAAATAATTTTTTTAATCGAATACGATTGACCGCTGTAAAGGCCGTTTCTGTCGACGAAAAAAGAGCTGACGTTACCAAAAATGCGCCAAATAGCAAGACTTCATATGTGTTAATGACCAAATAATACTCCTATAGAAAGATTATACATCGCTGGAGCATAAATAAAAATAGCCAAACTTATTGTGGCGGATGCCATAACCAGTACAGCACTGGCGGCGACATCTTTGGCCAATTTTGCTTGAGTCGAATAGGATTGGGTTATCAAATCAACAGTGGCTTCAATCGCGGTATTCACAAGTTCCAACACAATGATTAATATAAGGGCTACACTTAAAATAAGAACGTGTACAGATGGTATTGAAATAAAAATGGACGGGCTTAATACCAGTACCGCTAGTCCAATATGAACACGCATGTGGGGCTCTTGTTTTAAGGCAATCAACAAGCCACGAATAGCGGCACATACCCGATGAGTGACGGCATATTCCGGTTTATTCATGAGGATAATTGATCCAATAATTGATCTTCATAGGCTTTCATGGATTCAAATTCGTCAGCGGTTGTATCCCGATGCCCGAGCAAATGCAAAAAACTATGGATAATAACGCGTTTGAATTCGGTGGCAATATCGGTGTTGTAGGCGTGTGCGTTTGCCTGAATGGTGTGTGGGCACAAATAAATGTCCCCCACAATCGATTCGGGAGATTCTAAATTGAATGTGATGGTATCGGTAGTCACATCATTATTAAAAAAACGGGCGTTCATGTCACGGATTGTTGGACTATCCAAAAGGGTGATGTCAATCACTACAATCGACATGCCTAAATGATGAGCCAGGTCTAAAGCAAAGGCCTCAATGTCAATTGGAATTGGATCGATGTCATCCTGATTATTGGTTACATAAATCGGTTTAGGCGTCATTGTGCTTACCCTTTGTTTGATCAATGATTTTGGCAATTTCAATATCGTAATCCAGTCGTGAGTGATAAATGCTTTTAAATATTTTGAAAAACGTGGACTTGATTTTTTGAATGTTATTTAAGCTTAATCCAGACTCATTTAATTGATTATCCATAATCTTTCCTGTAAAAACCTTGTCAATCAGGTTTTCAATTTTGGTCAATGTGGGTTTGTCTATCGATCGAATGGCGGCTTCGGTGGTGTCGGCCAACATAATAATGCCGGCCTCTTTGGTCTGGGGTTTGGGGCCAGGGTATCGAAAATCTTCTTTTAGTGATTCCCCATCTCGATTTTGTTTAGCGGCATCATAAAAAAATGACACTAGGGATGTTCCATGATGCTGCATAATGATGTCTTGGATAATGCGAGGTAATTTGTATTTCATAGCCATTTCAACACCATCTTTGGTATGAGCGGCGATAACAATTTTACTCATTCGAGGGGATAGGTTATCGTGAGGGTTTTCGTTTGAAAATTGATTTTCATAAAAAAATATGGGGCGCTTCATTTTTCCAATATCATGAAAATACGCGCAGATTCGGCATAATACAACATCCGCTCCAATGGCCTCAGCGGCCGCTTCACTTAAATTGGCCACCATTAAACTATGCTGATAGGTTCCCGGAGCGTTTAGCAATAAGCGTTTGAGCAAGGGATGATTTAAATTGGCCGTCTCCAACAATCCTAAGGGAGTTGTAATGCGGAATATACTTTCAAAATAGGGTAAAAACGCAAAGGATATCATTGCACAAATAAAACCACTGGAAAATCCAATTATTACATTATATAAATACCAAACAATTTGGGTAATATCACTCAGAAATCCGATGCATATAATGACTAGAGAATTAAATATGCCAATAATGTTGCCCGAAAATACCAAGTCAGACCGTTTATATACCTTGTAACATGAAAATGTTGTAATGGTTGTTGCAAAAAATAAGAATAAAAAAATTGAGAAGGTATTTTGATACATCATTGCAATGAGTATCGCGCATATGGTTCCGGATAACATGGCAATATTGGGGGTTAATAGTAATGATAATAAAATGACCATGACGGGCACGGGAATTAAAAAATGCAGGGTGTCGGCATATTTTATGGCGGGTAATGAATAGATCAACAATGCCAAGAGTATATTTAAAAAAAGAAGGGTATACGTCAGCAGGTAAACAGATGGGTTCTTATGAATTTTTCTATAAAAAATATATATAAATCGCTCAAAAGATATAAAGAGTAGCGTGGTTATAATCAATATGCCCGCAAAATGAAAGGTTTTATTTTGGTTTTTATACAGCTTTAACTCTTGTAGTGCAGAGATGTGATTGCTGGTGATGGTTTCCCCTTTAGCAATAATGACTTGGCCGGATTTAAACGTGCTGAAAAAAGGTTTGATAGCGGCCATTTGCTGGTCAATAATCGCTTGCGTTTGGAGATCATCCACAACCAAATTGGGTCGAAGGTAGGTCAGGACAATGGATTCAAGGATATCCATGGATTGGGGGGAATAGGCGGGCCATAACTGTTGAATTTTTTGAGTAACATTGAATCGATTGATATCTTTAATCCCGGACTGTAATAAATGCGTCAGCGTTTTTTGAACATCCGCTTCTAGCTGAATTAATGCCGGCTGGCTGTATTGGTTTAAAATTGCCAATTGATTTTCAGATAAAAAGTCAACGGTTAGGGGGGTGTCGGATTGCTTTAATTCTTGAATGGTTGTGAACAACGAGATAATCTCGTCGGAGATCCCTTTTTGAACGTCTGTATTGATAACATAAATGGGTTTAATGAGTTGGCGACGGGAGGCAATAAGGTCATTGGTTTTGGCGATGTCGGCGCTGGTTTGAAATTCAATGTAATGAGGAGCACGAACGGTCTGATTCGAAATATCCCCAACATCACCGATAAATTGACGGGGAATTTGAGGGAAATAAATAATATAACTAACAATCAATGCGCCACTGATGGCCGCTATTAAAGGAATTAGTGAAATGTATTTACGAATGCCATTCCACATTATCAAAGGCCTTAAACCATGTCATTTGTCGTTTTGCATAAGCATACGAGCGTCGCTTAATGGCATCAATAGCGGTCTCTCGAGACAAACTTCCTTGCAAATAATGAATGATGTCGCGATAGCCAATAGCGCTGAATGCAGGAGACATTAATGAATATTTTTCCATTAAATACCGCACTTCGTCAATGAACCCGTTAGCAATCATGGCGTTTACCCGATCATTGATACGCTGTTTTAAGGTAGCTGATGACAAAAAGCGACCAATCACATGAAACCGATCCGTGTCTTGCGGTGTTGCGGTGAACAGTTGAGAGGGGGGGCAATTGTAAATCGTGTGTAACTCCAAGTATCGTTGAACACGCCCTACATTTTGATAGGGTGTCTTGGCCGCTAAGAGTGGATCGATTGTGTTGAGACGGTGCCATAGTGATGCCGGATCGCCGACGGGCCGCTCAGACACGGGTAGTCGTTTCAAAGGGGTGTACCCGTAAAGTAAGGATCGAATATATAGGGCAGAGCCACCACAGATAATAAACGGAACCTGAGGATTGTCATGAAGGATATTACGGACATTTTCAAGAAACGTGTGGACAGAATAAGGTATTGTTGGGCATTGAGAATGAATTAGGTAATGCGGTACGCCATCCATTTCAGCGGGGGTTAAGGCCCCTGTCCCAATTGAAAAATCGGTATATACCTGAAATGCATCTGCGGATATGACCGATCCGCTGATTTTTTTTGCCATTGAAACGCTCAGGTTGGATTTTCCACTTGCAGTAGGGCCAATAATAACAGTAATTTTTTTATTGCTCAAAATGAATGATTAGTTTACCCCATTTTTGGGCATAAAGGAATAGGAGAAAATATGGATAACGACCATTTTATTAATTTAGAAAATGTTATTTTATTTGGGGATTTATTTTTTTTTACGTGCAAGGCAATTCGAAAAGGGGATCGTGCTGCGAATGTTATGATATCGGATTTGTATGCAACCGTATCATTTAATTGACATTTTTGTCTAAATTGCGCATCGTAACCGTATGGTATATGGATTGGTTGATATCGGAAACACTGCAATAAAAGTGTCTCTTTTTTATAGAGAAACCTGCCGGGCGAGCTATCAGGTTAATAAAGATGTACGATCATTAGGTCTGATTTTTGGCCAAATGAATGTGTCGTATTGGGTGGTGGCGTCGGTTGTTCCCGAGATGAATGAGCGCATTAAAGCGGTTGCATCGCGACCAATTGTGTTTATTGATCATGCCCATGTATCCGACTTGATAATTTCAATGCCTCATCCAGAAAAAATCGGTATTGATCGATTGGTAAAGGTCTTTGCTGCCTATAAAAAATGGAACGCCAATATGATTATTGTGGATATGGGAACATGCATAACCGTAGATCGCTTAAAAAAGGGCGGTCGGTATAATGGGGGTGTGATTGCACCGGGTGTAGCGATAATGGCTGCGGCTTTGCATGCGGGAGCGGCGCAATTACCTGTGGTGACCATTCCCTTTGATCCCCCGGATTTTTTGGGATTGTCCACGGAATCGGCTATGAAATCGGGATTGTTTTATGGGGTGATTCATATGGTTAATGGGTATATTGCTCAAGCAAAGGCTATGGATAAAAAAATATCGGTTGTGCTTACCGGAGGATGGTCATCGATATTCGCCTCATTTATCCATCATGATGTATGGGAGCCGGATCTACTGATATATGGCCTGCGTCTATTAAATCAGCGTCTATCTATTGATACCTGAATTACAGAGATGGCATTTTAGCAATAGCTGTTTGCAGTTGGTGTGGTCGAGGGCTGTAGCCCTGCACAGCGTGTCCGGCAATATAATTGGCTGCAATGCAGGCGTCGCTTACCGATCTGGATCGAATCCGATGCGCTAGATAGATGCCGGCAAAAGCATCGCCCGCACCCGTGGTGTCCAGTGGGGTTACCGGTGTGGTGGGATGATGGTGAAATACCCCATTGTGATGCGAATAGGCGCCGTATTGATTGTCTGTAATAATGACTTCAGGAATGTGATGAGACATGTAGGCCGCTTGGTCGGCCACATGGTGGTGATGGGTTAATGCGAATGATTCCGCTTTATTGCAAAACACGGTGTGGATACAATGGGTGTCCATCAGCTCGTGAAATCGATTGGTAAAAGCGGTAACAATGCCGTCATTAGATAGGGTTAGGGCTAGGGTTGTCTTGTGTTGTGCGGCAAGGGGTATGACCGTATTGAGAATAATGTCATAAACGGTATCATCAGGAATTAAGTAGCCTTCAATGAGCATAATACGCGTACGATTGATAATGCTATCATAATCAAATGTGGGTAAAAAGCGACTGCTGACACCCAAATAGGTTAGCATCGTGCGTTCACCATCGGGGGTTATTAATACCAGACAACAGGCGGTATCACCAGATTGAGACCACGCACTCAGCGAGGATTGTATGGTTGCGCCTGCAAACGCATCATGCACAACCGAACCGAGGGTGTCGTTGCCAACAACCCCGCAGTGAAAGGTCTTAAGGCCTCGCAGCGCCGCAATAAAAACACTGTTGGCTGTAGATCCACCGCTACTCATATGAGACGATGGTCCAAGCATTGCCATAATTCGGTTTTTGGTGGGATGATCAATTAAAGTCATCGAGCTTTTTTCGATGCCAAGATCCATCAATAGCTCATCGGATACCGTATATTCGATATCAACGATTGTGTTCCCAAAGCTGGCTAATTCGATGGTCTTATTGAATGGCATCATAGTCTCTGTCGGATAACATGTGGCCATTAGGTCGCTGTTTAACCGTCGCATCCCGTTTCCATGACCGCTCACAGCGTGGTTCATCCATTAAGCTGTTAATGCGAATAGGGCCGTTGTGGAAAAATACGCGTGAAACACCAAATAAATCGGGCAATTCGGGCAAAAATGCCGAGTCAATTGTTTGTGGAATGGAGACAGCTGCGTCCAAGCTATTTTCGATGCCGTCCTGCTTGGCGGACTCCAAGGCCTTAAGAACATGTTTGCGCAATGGGATAATAGCGGGCCATTGGGGATGAATGTCGGGGGGGGCGATCGTTAAGGCCGGTTGTCCTTGAGCGGACGATGCATTGTTGCCGGATAACGATTCACGAATTTCATCACAGGTATGGGGTAAAATTGGGCTGAACAGTCGAATTAAACTATCCACAATAATCCGTAGTGTTTGTTGGGATTGACGCCGGCGTGGGGAGTCGGGTTTGTCGCAATACAGCCGATCTTTAATGCTACTCAAATAGAAGGCGGATAGCGTATCGTTACAAAAATCATACAATGCGGTGGATACAAATTGAAATTGATAGGTGGCATACCCCGATAAAACCCGTTTTTCCAAATGATGCAATTGATGCAGTACGTAGCAATCAATGCTTGTGTTAGAAAACGATGGGATGCGGTTCAAACAATCCGATAATCCGTCTGGCAGATCCCAAATAGTGCTTAACATAAACCGAAACGTGTTTCGAATTTTGCGATAATGATCGCCGGCCTCTATAAAAAAACGATTGTCCACTTTGATGTCGTTTTCATAGCTTAGTGAACTGGTCCACCAACGAAGTACCTCAGCGCCATGTGTTTTCAGTAATTCATCAACCGTTAATGCATTCCCACTGGATTTACTTAATTTCCGCCCATCTTTATCAACAATAAAGCCATGCGTTACAAGGGTTTTAAACGGCGGTTTGTGCTGAACTGCTAGCGATGTCAATAATGATAGTTGAAACCATCCGCGATGTTGGTCGGATCCTTCTAAATACACATCCGCCTGAGATGTGTTTAGTGTACGATAGAGAGCGGCGTGCCACGACGCACCGGATTCAAACCATACATCAAAAATATCATATAAAGGCGTGGCTTGGGCTATATCAAAAAGGGGGGCCATTGGATCGGATTCGATGGTGTAATCCGCCAAGAGTTCCGATGCCGATTGGCGATACCAACAGTCGGACCCTTCTTTTTGAATGCGTTTTGCAATATGATTAACGGACATTTCGGTTAATAAAATGGTCCCAGTCGGATCAATAAATGCGGGAATAGGCAACCCCCAGGATCGTTGACGCGAAATGCACCAATCGGGACGCGATGCAATCATACTGCGTAAACGGGATCGACCCGAGGCTGGATGAAAGTCAATGGTGGTATCAATGGCTTCAAGGGCCATGTCGCGCAATGTTTTTTTTGTTCCAGATAAAGGAATATCCATACCAATAAACCATTGGTCCGTACTTCGAAAAATAACCGGCGTTTTAGAGCGCCAATCGTGGGGGTATGAATGAGTGTATTCATATGCGAATACTAAATGACCGGATCCAGCTAAGGTGTCGCAAATAATGGTGTTGGCATCCCATACGGATACGCCGGTTAACCAAGGAATGGTGTCGTTAAAGGTGCCGTCGGCATCAACGGGTGAATAAATGGGTAAATTATGGGCTTTTCCCAATATATAATCATCCAGACCATGGCCGGGGGCAATGTGTACCAATCCGGTGCCGTCATCTGCTGTCACAAAATCGGCCGCTAATAAAGGTGCTGACTGATCCATAAATGGGTGTTGAGCCACCAAATTGGTTAAGGCCGTTGCAGCAATGGGGTGCGTGATAACAGGTGATGACACATGGCTATTCAAATAGTCCACCCGTTCTCGGGCAACAATATACGCGCGATTGGCATGTTCGGCTAACACGTAGTCCATGAGAGGGTTGAAGGCGATGGCCTGGTTGGCGGGCAATGTCCACGGAGTGGTTGTCCAAATCAGTGCGTACACGGGTAAGGATGTGTCAAACGAATGATGGCGAATGGGAAATGCTACGCCAGCAGTTTGTGAGACATGGTCACGGTATTCCAATTCGGCATCTGCCAAAGCCGTTTGATTGGAAATGGACCAATGTACGGGTTTTAATTGGCGAAATACAATGCCTTCACTAACCATTTTTGCAAACACATTCAGGACATCAGACTCAAATGCCGGTGAGAAAGTGAGGTATGGATTATCATAATCCGCTAAGGTTAGTAATCGTTTCATTTGGGCCGATTGTTGAGCAACGTGCTTTTCCGCGTATGCTTTGCATATATTTCGAATGGCCAAACGCTGATCATTAGACGATAGTGTTGATAGTTTGGATTTTTTTTCAGGTGATAGTTCTCGCAACACTTTATGTTCAATGGGGAGTCCGTGACAGTCCCATCCGGGTGTAAATGGGCCATAGCGACCTTGTGTAAATTGAGATCGAACCACCATGTCTTTTAGCAACTTATTCAGCAAATGACCCACATGGATCGCTCCATTAGCATAGGGGGGGCCATCATGACATACAAACAATGGTGCCGACTTATGAGCATTCATTAGGGTGCTGTAATTATGGTGTGCTTCCCATTTTTTTAATCGTTGAGGCTCAAATTGATGTAAATTGGCTTTCATTGGAAAGTTTGTTTGAGGTAAATTAAGGGAGTCCTTAAAGGTGTGTTTTGTCGATGTCATTAAAAAAGTATACCGAATACGGAACATGCATTCAATTATGAATCCTATGTAATGATTGGTGTGTATAATGATTGTTGCGGGGGGTACTCAATCCGTTATTATCCGTGAGTGGATTTATTGTATAACTCAAAGACAGGTATTTGTGATTTTTGGGATGGGTGCGATCATGACTCTCCGTCTAATTTCAATAATAATATACTTTAGCAAACAATTTTATTTATAAAAAATAACTATTTTCATAGTAAATTCACCCCTTCTCAGGCATGACTGAGGTTTATTAAAAAAAAAATGCAAATAGGGTTTGACAAAACATATATTAGCCCATATATTTAGTATTACCGATTCGGTCATTGTTAATTAAATATCGTATTCTGTTTTTAAATGTTAAGTACTAAATAACAGGCCCATTAGAGTTAATTTCTAAAAGTTTTTTCGCAATTTTTAAAATTGCACATCAATTGAGAGTTTGATCCTGGCTCAGGATGAACGCTGGCGGCACGCTTAATACATGCAAGTTGAACGGACCTCGTAGTGTTGAGACTTCGGTTGATTCACTGCATTGGGTCAGTAGCAAACGGGTGAGGAATACATAGGTAATCTACCCCTAAATCTGGGATAACATTTCGAAAGAAATGCTAATACCGGATACATTCTTGATATCACATGATAACAAGAAGAAAGGTTTACTGTTTAGGGAGGAGCCTAT
>JALQXX010000079.1 GCA_023262965.1 Candidatus Marinamargulisbacteria bacterium | reverse complement strand
CGGGTCGGAACTTACCCGACAAGGAATTTCGCTACCTTAGGACCGTTATAGTTACGGCCGCCGTTCACCGGGGCTTCGGTCGCCAGCTTCGCATACGCTAACCAACTTCCTTAACCTTCCGGCACTGGGCAGGCGTCAGCCCCCATATTTTGTCTTTCGACTTAGCGGAGACCTGTGTTTTTGGTAAACAGTCGCTTGGGCCTAGTCACTGCGGCCCCTTACGGGGCACCCCTTCTCCCGAAGTTACAGGGTCATTTTGCCGAGTTCCTTAGAGAGAGTTATCTCGCGCCCCTTAGTATTCTCTACCTACCTACCTGTGTCGGTTTAAGGTACAGGTGCATTTACCACGTGTCATTCGAGCTTTTCTTGGAAGTATGACATCAGTTGCTTGTGATACCGTAGTATCTCGTATTCACATCTTAGCTCAGGATATTTTTTATTACATCCCTCAACACCTTAAATGCTTAAACCGGTAACCAACATCCGGCCAACCTAGCCTTCTCCGTCCTTCGTGACTAAATAAAATACAGTACAGGAATATTAACCTGTTATCCATCGACTACGCCTTTCGGCCTCGCCTTAGGTCCTGACTCAAACCCTCCACGGACGAGCCTTCTAGAGGAAACCTTAGGTTTTCGGGGTATTGGATTCTCACCAATATTTTCGTTACTCAAGCCGACATTCTCACTTCCGCTTTGTCCACACCTGCTTACGCTGAT
>JALQXX010000078.1 GCA_023262965.1 Candidatus Marinamargulisbacteria bacterium | reverse complement strand
ATGCTACTCGGGATACAATTCAGTAATTATAGTTTTCGATTACAAGACTTTCACTTCCTATGGTGTATTATTCCAAATACTTCATCTAACTATGCCTATCTTAAACAACTGTCCCACAACCCCAACTTTTTAGTTGGTTTAGGCTGTTCCCCATTCGCTCGCCGCTACTAAGGGAATCGTTTTTACTTTCTCTTCCTCCAGGTACTAAGATGTTTCAATTCCCTGGGTTTGCTCTTTCTTATCTATATATTCAATAAGAAGTTCTTGGAGTTGCCTCATTCGGAAACCTCCGGATCAAAGCTTGTTTCCAGCTCCCCGAAGCGTTTCGTCGGTAACTACGCCCTTCATCGTCTCTGGGTGCCTAGGTATCCACCGTAAGCCCTTATTCATTTGACTTATTTTCGAAGTTTTTTAGGTGCAGTTTCACTGACCGATGGAGGTAAGCGGACTCGAACCGCTGACATCTGCCTTGCAAAGGCAGCGCTCTACCAACTGAGCTATACCCCCATCCACCTTACAATTTCACTGAAAGTAAAACTGATTTAAAAGGGTTGGGCTATTCTGGATTCGAACCAGAGTCCTCACCCTTATCAGGGGTGCGCTCTTACCAGCTGAGCTAATAGCCCAACACTGTTGTTTTCTATAAACCTTTAAAAAGGAGGTGATCCAGCCGCACCTTCCAGTACGGCTACCTTGTTACGACTTCACCCCAGTCACTAGCCCTGCCTTAG
>JALQXX010000077.1 GCA_023262965.1 Candidatus Marinamargulisbacteria bacterium | reverse complement strand
CGAATCAATCCGCAAATCGGGGTACTTCACCATTGTTTTACCCGATAAACCCGGCATAAACGAAAACAATGTCGCAAAATGCCCTTTTGCTGTTTGAATGGCGTTCCCATAAAACGGACTCACCGACACACCCGCCGTCATAAGCGCATTTAAAAATGGCGTATAGGCCCGACCATCCGGGGCGGTTGCACCCAACACCGAGGCGTTAAAGGATTCCATAATGATCAGGGATTCCTGCCAAGGATCTGCCCCGAGTATTGCGTTACGGAGCGCGGCTTTATAAAAAGGCCTGTGATTTGTATACGCAGTTGCTGCGGGAAATTAACTTATCTATGATTTTCTATAGTACCACGCTGGTTTGGCATTGATTGATTTGATTCGAAATATTAAATTTATTTATTTTATTTTTTATTAATAAAATAACGGTTGTACCGCCATTTATACCATTATTAAATGACCATTGACTTTATAAATCTGATTTTGTAGCATGAATTATAGTAATTGCATATCATCTTATGTCATAAATCATATAAATATTAGGAGCTATTTAATGCAAATAAAAAAATATAACCATCCTGTGGTAAAACCACTATCGAACCCGCCAAAACGTCGGGAATTATCGGACGATACCGAGGCCGGGGCACCCCTTCGGTCACAGGAATCCCTACCAGTAGTTCACCCGTTATGGATGAATAACCGTCGACCCTTATTATTGGGCGGGATGCGGTTGGATCAAACGCGATTTGAGATCGAGAA
>JALQXX010000076.1 GCA_023262965.1 Candidatus Marinamargulisbacteria bacterium | reverse complement strand
GGTATTGTCCTCAGATCAGGCAAGACTACCCGCCGAATTTAAGCATATTACTAAGCGGAGGAAAAGAAACTAACCAGGATTCCCCTAGTAACGGCGAGTGAACCGGGAAAAGCCCAGCTTGTAAATCTGGCGGCATTGCCGTCCGAATTGTAGTCTAGAGAAGCGCCCTCTGCGGCGGACGAAGCCCAAGTTCCTTGGAATGGGACGCTAGAGAGGGTGAGAGCCCCGTCGGTTTCAGTCCGTTCGCTCCACGAGGCGCTGTCGAAGAGTCGGGTTGTTTGGGAATGCAGCCCAAAGCAGGTGGTAAATTCCATCTAAGGCTAAATACTGGCGAGAGACCGATAGCGAACAAGTACCGTGAGGGAAAGATGAAAAGAACTTTGAAAAGAGAGTTAAACAGTGCTTGAAATTGTTGAGGGGGAAGCGATTAGAAGTACGGGTGCACCTCGGCTTTGCTTCGGCAGCGCGAGGGGCTGGTCAGCGTGGGTTGATCGGGCGGGAAAAACACGGGGATTGTTCCCCCGTCTATGCCGTCTGGTCGACCGAGGTGTGAAGTGCGCTCTTTGAGACCTTCGGGATCTGCGCACTGAAGACGCTGGCGGAATGCTTCTAATCGGCCCGTCTTGAAACACGGACCAAGGAGTCTAACATGTATGCGAGTCGGTGGGTGGTAAACCCATGAGGCGCAAGTAACCTAAGAGGTGGGACGGGCTTCGGCCCCGCACCATCGGCCGACCATGATCTTCTGTGAAAGGTTC
>JALQXX010000075.1 GCA_023262965.1 Candidatus Marinamargulisbacteria bacterium | reverse complement strand
GCCTCGATTAGCGTTGGACAGGAACCCTTAGTTTTTCGGCGAAGAGGTTTTTCACCTCTTTGATCGTTACTCATGTCAACATTCGCACTTCCGATACCTCCAGCATGCCTCACAGCACACCTTCAACGGCTTACGGAACGCTCTCCTACCATCTTTTAAAAAAAGATCCGTAGCTTCGGTTCATGATTTAGCCCCGTTATATCTTCCACGCAGGCCGACTCGACTAGTGAGCTGTTACGCTATCTTTAAAGGATGGCTGCTTCTAAGCCAACCTCCTAGCTGTTTGTGCCTTCCCACATTGTTTCCCACTTAATCATGATTAGGGACCTTAGCTGACGGTCTGGGTTGTTTCCCTCTCGACTACGGACGTTAGCACCCGCAGTCTGTCTCCCATGCTGTACTCATTGGTATTCGGAGTTTGCATCGGTTTGGTAAGTCGGGATGACCCCCTAGCCGAAACAGTGCTCTACCCCCAATGGTAATACATGAGGCGCTACCTAAATAGCTTTCGAGGAGAACCAGCTATCTCCGGGCTTGATTAGCCTTTCACTCCTATCCACAGCTCATCCCGTAATATTTCAACATTAGTGGGTTCGGTCCTCCACGCGGTCTTACCCGCGCTTCAACCTGGCCATGGCTAGATCACCTCGCTTCGGGTTTAGATCATGCGACTATGGCGCCCTATTCAGACTCGCTTTCGCTACGGCTTCCCCTCGACGGGTTAACCTCGCCACATGACACTAACTCGTAGACTCATTCTTCAAAAGGCACGCTGTCACTACTCAAGGT
>JALQXX010000074.1 GCA_023262965.1 Candidatus Marinamargulisbacteria bacterium | reverse complement strand
GTTGTTCTGACAGAGGAACTGGTGTTGCTTCGGCATCCCACTGTTCAGATCTCTATTGAAGCAAGAAGACCCCCTGAATTTAAGCATATAATTAAGGGGAGGAAAAGAAACCAACTCGGATTCCCCTAGTAACGGCGAGTGAAGCGGGACGAGCTCATGTTGTAAATCTCCAGCTTGCTGGCGAATTGTAGTCTAAAGGTGCGTGCTCAGTCGTGGTCCCGGGCTAAGTCTGTTGGAAAACAGCATCATGGACGGTGACAATCCGGTTCTTGCCTGGGGTCCCGCGGCGTACGAGCCGTTTCCGACGAGTCGTGTTGCTTGGGATTGCAGCACTAAGTGGGTGGTAAATTCCATCTAAAGCTAAATATTGGTGGGAGACCGATAGCGAACAAGTACCGTGAGGGAAAGATGAAAAGACTTTTGAAAAGAGAGTAAAATAGTACCTGAAACTGCTGAAAGGGAAGCGATTGAAGTCAGTGTTGCTCCTGGTCTTTTTGCCGTCGCCCCCGTGGGGGTTGCGGCGTGGGGCCTGGAGCGTTTCAACATGCGTTCTGTTCCGCGGGAAATGTTCAGTGTGCTGGAACCTTCGGGGAAACGCACTGTTCTTGTCGTGGTTAGGACGGAGGACCTTTGCTCCTTTGACTGCGCGTTCCTCTCTCGGGTATGCTGGTGTCTACTGCTTGCAGTTTTCATTTTCATGCTTGCGACTGTGCGTGTTATTCATGAGCGAACATGATGTTGAAGAAATGGCTTTAATTACCCCGTCTTGAAACACGGACCAAGGAGTCTAACATACGTGCGAGTACTATGGTGGCAAACCATTGTGCGCAATGAAAGTGAAGGC
>JALQXX010000073.1 GCA_023262965.1 Candidatus Marinamargulisbacteria bacterium | reverse complement strand
TAGATACCTCCAAATTAACAAGGATCATTACAAATTCGAATAACTCATTATCTTACAAAAAAGAAAAAGAAATAAAATTTGAGGATACAACAGTAACGCTATTGATTGATAATTCGGGTTCTATGAGAGGAAAACCTATTATGGTAGCCGCACTGACTACAGATATGATAGCTGCCACATTAGAAAAGTGTAAAATAAAAGTTGAAATACTTGGATTTACAACTAAAGCCTGGAAAGGAGGCAAAACCAGAGAACACTGGCTTAAAAATGGAAAAGAAAAAAATCCAGGTCGATTGAATGATCTTCGACATATTATTTATAAATCTGCCGATCAGAATTCCAAGAAATCTAAAATTAATTTAGGTTTAATGTTAAAAGAAGGTCTTTTAAAAGAAAATATTGATGGAGAAGCATTGCTATGGGCGACTTCAAGAATGTCTAAAAGACCTGAAAGTAGAAAAATATTAATAGTTATATCTGATGGAGCCCCTGTCGATGACTCTACTCTTTCAGTGAATAACAGTAATTATTTAGAAAAACATTTAAAAAGCACAATTCTGTCTATTGAAGAAAGATCAAATATTGAGTTGTTAGCTATTGGGATTGGCCACAATGTTGGGCAATACTATTCAAAAGCTATCACAATACATGACGTAGAAGAACTAGGTGGAATTATGTTCGAAAAAATAGAGTCTTTATTTAGTTAAGTTATCAAAAAAATCTTTTTTGAATTTTTCAAAATCACGTTTATTAGCTATTACTTTATCTCTTTTCTTTTCATCTTCCTAATAAAATGATGGTGACAAATCAGAATTTTTTAATATTGATGCATTTTTAATTTTAAAATCTTCGAATATTT
>JALQXX010000072.1 GCA_023262965.1 Candidatus Marinamargulisbacteria bacterium | reverse complement strand
GTGATTGAATTGCTCTCTGAAAGCATTCCCAGATATTTGCGTATGAACTCAAGCAAGGCTACCCGCTGAATTTAAGCATATAAGTAAGCGGAGGACAAGAAAATGAACATGATTCCGTTAGTAAGGGCGACTGAACCCGGATGAGCTCAAAATGCTAATCGGGAACCTTCGGTTCTTGAATTGTAGTCTTAAGATTCTTTTCCAGTTCGGCCTCCTGCGTAAGTCTTTTTGGAAGAAAGCGTCAAAGAGGGTGAGAACCCCGTTCACGTGGAGAGGTTTGGGCATACGGAGGGATTTCGTAGAGTCGTGTACTTTGGACGTGGTGCACAAAATGGGAGGTAATTTTCTTCTAAAGCTAAATATTGGTTCGAGACCGATAGTAAACAAGTACCGTGAGGGAAAGATGAAAAGTACTTTGGAAAGAGGGTTAAAAGTGCCTGAAATCGCTAAGAGGGAAGCGAATGAAACCAGTTTCTTTTTGCGAGATTGTTGTAGGCCATGGTGAATATCTGTACCGCAAGGGCAGTGATTCGAGCTTGACGTCTGCAGTGTTTCTCGTGGAGAGTCGCCATCGTGTTTTGGGCGTTCGGACAATATCTCTTTGCATTATAGGTTGGCTTCTGTCTTCCATAGTGCTTAGCTGAGATCCTTACCCCGATACAGGTATGCAGTCAGTTTTCAATGCGTCGTAAGCTGATTGAAGGTTGGGCGGACTTTCTAAGTGCGTTCTTCAGATGTTGGATGAGGCGTAATATTACTGATTTGTGACGATGGCTAAATGGTTTTTTTCTACCCGTCTTGAAACACGGACCAAGGAGTCGACCTCTATCGCAAGTCTGCGAGTGGCAAACTTGTAGGCG
>JALQXX010000071.1 GCA_023262965.1 Candidatus Marinamargulisbacteria bacterium | reverse complement strand
CACTTGCTGGACACCGCAAGGGAATGCAAGGAGATAGGTCAAGCCTTATCCTTGAAGCAATTCGACTTATTAGCGAGTGCCGACCAAGAGTTTTTATATGGGAGAACGTTAAAGGAACATTCTCCTCAAACTCTGGCGAAGATTTTGCGTCCATCCTCCAAGCGTTTGCCAACATTGGGGGTTATAGACTTGAATGGCAATTGCTTAATACATCGTGGGTACTACCCCAAAACCGAGAGCGCATCTACCTTGTCGGATATACTGGAGAACTCCCAAGAAATTGGCGAGGAGTATTTCCTCTCATTGAACCAAGCCGAGAAGATTTCCAAGTGGAAGAGTCAAGAGCAACCATTACGAAATGTCTTACAGCGAGGGGACAAGAATACCATTCAGGTATGCAACTACTTAGAGAACCCAACGGAGAGTATAGAAATCTAACACCGATAGAGTGCGAGAGGTTGCAAGGATTTCCGGACAACCACACCGCCTTTGGAGATTACGATGGCGAGGTGTTGCCTATGAATAAGACACAACGATACAAGCAATGTGGCAATGCGGTAACTGTGGACATAGTCCAGGCTATTGCCGAGAAACTTAAACCATTTTTCTAATGAGCGCAAAGAAAATAAAGTACGAGGTTTGGTGGGATGGGGAACTGATCACATACAAACAAGAGTTCGACACTATTGTAGAGGCGAGGATGGCACTCGCCCTACACAATAGTCGTAATGCAAGAATGAAAGTATCACTAATAAACAATGATTAATTATGCCTAACTGGTTTTATTTCACAGTCAATGTGAACGGAAAGAAAGAAGATGTCCAAGCGTTTGTAGAGAACGTAAAGGGTAGTGAGAAATTTGAAACGGAAGGTCGTGAGTTTGACT
>JALQXX010000070.1 GCA_023262965.1 Candidatus Marinamargulisbacteria bacterium | reverse complement strand
CCTTTTAATCTATTTTTGCCCTTTTAAGGGCCGGATCTAAACGTATTAATTCTGACTCAAGTAAGTTTTTTTTTTTTTGAAGGTAAGCGTACTAAAGGAACTCGGCAAAAATAAATTTAGACAGGGCTTTGTGTTTTGAATTAAGCACATAAGATTATTTAACGAATTAAATGCTTGTATCTAATCGATCCTGTTCTTAGTTTATACTTATAAGGGGCGACTGTTTAACAAAAACATAGGATTTTGGACTAGTAAAAAAATCCGATGCCTGCTCAGTGAAGGTAGCTACTCAACGACTTGTGAAAGCAGATCGTTTAAAAGCACTTTAAAACAGCGGCTGTAACTCTGACGGTCCTAAGGTAGCGAAATTCCTTGTCGGGTAATTTCCGACCTGCATGAATGGCATTACGACTTCTTAACTGTCTCTAGTACGTGCTTCTCGAACTAACAATTAACGTGAAAATGCGTTTTTATCTGGTAAGACGGAAAGACCCCGTGCATCTTTATTTAAAAATTTTATTGTTGTTCTTTAAAACCGTACCGGAAACCTTTATGGCTTTATAAGACAACTCAATTAATTAAAATATTTAAAATTTTTTAAATTTTACTGGGGCGGTAGCTGTTCAAAAAATAACAACAGTAATTATTTTTTAATTTTAAATTTATCAATTTAAAATTAAAATAAAAACTAAACTTATACTTTAGGTATTTAGTCTACGTGATTTAGTATTATATTTTTGATACTAATTCTATATGTTGTAATAGCTCAGGGGAAGAGCACCAGGCTGAAAACCCGGGGGTCATTGGTTCAAATCCAATTTACAACAATTAATGTTAAGACTATGATGAAGTGACCCGATTTTTTTTTAGATAAAAAAAAAATTATGACTTTTGGAATACCC
>JALQXX010000006.1 GCA_023262965.1 Candidatus Marinamargulisbacteria bacterium | reverse complement strand
TTCGTCCGGACTACTACTGCTCAATGCTAATGAAACAGGCTTGGTTGACTGTGGGGGTATCAAACTACGATCTTTACTGGATTTTGAAGATGCTGTTCGTGGCGACACAATCGCCTTAATGCTTTGTGTTAAATCAGAAGATAGTTTCTCTGTCGAAATACCCTTAACCGCTTCGGCCCACTGCAATAACTGTTTTTCGGTATCGTTAGGATTCGGTGCTGGCTGCCCCAGTTGGGTTAAGTGCCTACCCCCCCCCTTCGTCTGAACATAAGCCAAAATATCCTTCAAATAAGAGCTCCATGCCGTTTCATTTTTATACCTCCCTTCTGTAGAAGCTCCGTATGTGTTATCAGTATAACTAATTCGACGGTCTCGCTTAAATTTTGTAAGAAAAAGCGGGTTTCTGTCTTCGGTTTTAGTCTTCCGAATTAATTTTAAAATAATATACATGTTTTGAATAGCAACTATACTATCATTCGACAACGATTCCCTTCCATCATCCAACTGCTGTTTAATTTCTTCTTTCAATGTATTCAATAAATCAACATTGCTGGTTTGTTGAGCCGATTTTTTAAAAGTCGTTTTACAAATCTGTTGCAGACACGCCAACACCCCTTTCTCGGTATGTAAATCAAGTATATCGACTATTTGTTCTAACTGATCAGGGGTTATATTATCGATGTCAATTCCTAGGTGGCCGGTATTGACTGATTTTTTTTCGTTGCCTTTACTCTGATGCGATTGAGAACCACGAATCCCCAATGAAAATACAGGTTTTAATGACATTACACACTCCTTAGTATCATGCTTATTCCCACAAACAAGCAAATTAAAACAATATTTTTTAAAAACTTTTTATAATCAAATAAACACCAATCGGTTGCAAAGTGGGATTTAATCATCCATTGTAAATTACAGTATTATGACCGACTTGTCAATATCTCCGCATTCACAAAAAACTTAATCCCGAGGCACCTTTGATTGAAAATCAAAATAAATCCCCACTCCCGTTGAATGAGGAAAAAATTCCCTAAACGCACGTTCAAAACGCCGTAAAAAGGGTTTGGTTAGCAAATTCTTATCGTTTACCTTCACAACAATTCGAGGCGGCCGCACACCAATTTGTGTAGCGTAAAATACTTTAAATAACTTGCCTTTTTTAGACGGCGGCTGCGCACTGGCAAAAAACCGCTCCAAAAACTGGTTGAGTTCCGACGTCTGTACCCGATGCTCCGATGCCGTGACCACATCAATAACCGTGGTTAACAACGTGTGAATATTGTGCTTGTCCACCGCAGACCCCATAATAATCGGATAATCCGCAAGGGCGGGCATCTCATGGGTCACTATACGAATAATATCGCTACGGGTATGATCGTTACGATCCAATAAATCCCATTTATTAACAAAAACAATAAGGTTTTTATTTTTGTCTAGAATATGGCCTAGAATTTTTTTGTCTTGATCGGTGAGTAAGGTTTGGGCATCCAGCAAAAACACGACGATATCAGCACGCTCAATCGCCTTTTCTGTTCGAATAATCGAAAAATACTCAATGGTATCGGTAACATTACGCTGACGCCGCAATCCCGCCGTATCCATAACCTCAATGCGGTGATTGTCCAAGGTGATGATTGATGTGTTGACATCCCGAGTGGTGCCCATGCGATGATCCACAATGGCTTTGGGCTGATTGAATATGCCATTAAACAACGATGATTTACCGGCATTGGGTTTGCCAATTAAGGCCATTTGAATCCGATCTTCCGGCACGACCTCCTGTTCAGACAAATTCATCACAACCGCATCCAACAAATCCCCCACCCCCGTATTTTGCATAGCCGATACCGCAAACATCTGCGAAAACCCGTACGAAAAAAACACCTGACTCTCGCGCATACGATCCGCATTGTCCGCTTTGGTGACCACCAAAATGGTCTTGTTTAAATACGGTCGTAAATGAGAGCGAATCTCAAAATCATCGGGATGATCCGGTTCGGTAACATCCACCATAAATAAAATCGTATGCGCTTTGGTTAATTCAGACTCAATAACGGCATTAATATGCGATTGGTATGGATTTTTTGGGTTTTTTGTATAAACAACCCCGCCCGAATCGCATATTCGAAACGATTTACCATTCCATACTTGATCAAAATACCGAACATCCCGGGTAACCCCATCTTCTCGAGCCGTAATGGCCGCATTTTCACCCAGTAATCGATTAATAAAGGTGGACTTTCCCACATTGGGGCGCCCAATAATCACAACATGTTTCATTGAGTATCACTGTATCGCCCAACGCCACCAAATGCAAGGTCCTCAATTTGGGTATTCAAATACCGGATTCCTAAGTATACTGATGAGCGTGGACAGTAGTGCATTATTTCAATCCATTGTTTCGGCCGATGTGAGCGGGGCCGCGATTCTAACACCGCTATCGCCTATGCCCATGCTCTCCCAAAAATACCAGAATACCTGCTTCGCCAAACGGGAGGACCAACAGCCCGTATTTTCGTTTAAATGCCGTGGCGCGTATAACAAAATACGGCAATTATCGGCCCAAAACCGATTGTCGGGTATTATTACCGCTTCTGCCGGCAATCACGCGCAAGGCGTCGCCTTATCCGCATCCCAATTGGGGATTGATGCGACCATTGTTATGCCTCAAACCACACCATCAATTAAAGTGAATGCGGTGCGTGCATTGGGTGGCCAAGTTGTTTTGCATGGCGACTCGTATGATGAGGCGTATACACACGCTCAGGATTTAGCCAATCGTCATCAGCTGACATTCATTCACCCCTACGATGACTGGGATGTGATTGCCGGACAGGGCACCATTGCCCTTGAAATCTTAAACCAACTCACCACACCCATTGATTATGTATTTGTAGCGGTTGGTGGTGGTGGGCTTTTGGCGGGGATTCTAGCCGTTTTTAAGCAGCTGTCCCCCCAAACCCAGATTATTGCGGTAGAGCCCGATACATCCAATTGTTTGAATGCGGCACTTGAGGCCAACAAACGTGTGATGTTGGACAGTGTGGGTATTTTTGCCGATGGTGTGGCTGTTAAACAAATCGGTGAACGACCGTTTCACGTCATTCAAGGCCAATTGGATGCGGCCATTACCGTAACAACCGATGCCATTTGCGCCGCTATTAAAGATATTTACGAAGAATATCGCGTGATTGTGGAACCGGCCGGCGCCTTATCGTGGGCTGGGGCTAAACAGTGGATAAAAACCCACAACCTACGCGATAAAACCATCGTTACCATTGCCTGTGGCGCCAATATGAATTTTGATCGTCTGCGCCATATTGCCGAGCGCACCGATAGCAACGATCATCGTGAACACCTTCTAGCCGTCACGATCCCCGAAAAACCCGGGGCATTGCGGGCATTTTGCCATGCCATTGGCAAGCAAACCATTACCGAATTCAATTATCGATTTCAATCGGATGATAATGCCTTTGTGTTTGTGGGCATTGAATCCAATCCCGATGATCCGCAGTTTATGAGTGATTTTGCTAAAAAAGGCTATTCCTTTTATGACTTATCCCAAAATGAATGCGCTAAAATTCATATTCGTCATATGATAGGGGGAATCCCCACACAGCGGCGGTTACATGAGCGTGTGTTTCGCTATCATTTTCCCGAACGGCCGGGCGCATTATTGGAATTTTTAAACGGGTTAAACGATGACTGGACCATTTCACTGTTTCATTACCGCAATCATGGTGCCGCATTTGGCCGTGTTTTGGTGGGCTTTGATATCCCTCCCGCCACATCATTGGATACCGTCTATAACACCCTTAACGCCATTGGTTTTTCGTACGTGGATGAAACCGATAATCCCGCGGTTCGCACATTCTTATGTCAATCATAACCCCACTACGCATTGTATTTATGGGAACACCCGATTTTGCAGTGCCAACACTGGCGGCATTGGTTGCCGAATACCCGAAGGCTGTGGCCCTTGTTATTACCATGCCCGACCGGCCACGTGGACGGCGTAAGCAGGTGTCGCCATCGCCGGTAAAGCAATGGGCCTGTGACCATGCCATTCCGGTACAAACACCGGAATCCGCTGCGGAACTGGTGCCCATCATTCAATCCATCGAACCCACCCTTATTGTGGTGGTTGCCTACGGGCGCCTTATTCCTGCAACCATAACCAATCACTATGTGTGTGTGAACAGTCATTCATCGGTATTGCCCCAATACCGGGGGGCATCCCCCATTCATACGGCTCTTTTGGCTGGTGACACCGAAACCGGCATCACCCTCATTCGCATGAACGATCGTTTGGATGAAGGCGATATTTTGCAGGTAAATCGGGTGCCCATTGCCCCTACCGATAATTTGGCCAGCTTAACCGCAACTTTAGCAACATGTAGCGCATCGGCCTGTGTGGAATTTATTCATACGCGCTTTTTAAGGGGGCACCTAACCGGTCACCCTCAGGACCATGCCGCCGCCACGTACACCCAAAAAATAGTGCCATCGGATTTGCAGGTGGATGTGCATGCGGACCCTATGGCTATTCATAATCAGATTCGGGCCTTCTCTCCCAAACCCGGGGCCTATGTTATGCATCACAATAAACGCATTAAATTGATTGAATCCACGCTGGATCATGGGAAATTGGTGCTGACCAAGGTCCAACCCGAAGGCAAGCCTGTTATGACCTATACCGATTATTTATTGGGGCACCCCAATGGAGCCTTACTGTGATTACAAAGCGGATTATTCCCTGCCTGGATATCGATAAAGGCCGCGTGGTTAAGGGAACCAATTTTATTAATATTACCGATGCTGGCGACCCCATTGCTTTGGCCACCGCCTATGCCGATTCCGGGGCGGATGAATTGGTGTTTTTGGATATTACCGCATCATCCGATAAGCGCGTATTGCTGATGGATTTGGTGCGGGATATTGCCAAGGCTATTTATATTCCATTTACTGTGGGGGGGGGCATCAATAATTTGGATATGATTCAAGCTATATTGAATTTAGGCGCGGATAAAGTATCATTGAATACGGCGGCTTTGCATAATCCCACCTTGATTCAAGATGCGGCACGCCACTTTGGATCGCAGTGCATTGTGCTCGCCGTTGACGTTAAACGATGCCCGAATGGCCCCAGTGGCGTGACGCCCCCACCAGCACTATCTCATTTAGCGGCAACAACCCATACCCTGGCAACGGTATATTCCCATGGCGGTCGCACCGATTTGGGAATCGATGCCCTACAGTGGATTCAATACGCCGAAAAATTGGGGGCCGGTGAAATTTTACTGACATCGATGGATCGCGATGGCACGCGAGACGGTTACGATATTGACTTGCTCACGCGCGTCAAAAATACGGTATCATTGCCCGTTATTGCATCCGGTGGCGCGGGTAGATTATCCCACATTACCGACGTTCTTCATCACGTGGATGCGGCTCTTTTGGCATCGCTATTGCATTTTGGGCACCTAACCATACCGGATATCAAAACCGCATTAACACAGGTCGCCCTTCCCGTTCGCCCATTCCCCACGTCTTAATTTTGCTCAGGGGACTGTGTCGCACGAGCATACGCAGATTGAATGGCCTGGTAATGCGCATTCAGCACATCCAACTGCTGTTTGAGCTGCGTATTCCGCTTAGCAAAGTGTTTTTCAAACCGTGACAAAGCTATTTTTTGTTGCGTTACAGCACCAGGCATCACTCCGTACATACCCCCCGTCGGAATAATCCCCATCCGTTTTACCCGGTCAATCACATCCAATGCCGATGAATCAATGGTTGTTGTGCTCTGCCCGTTGTGATACTGAGCAGATAGGGTCATATCGACTGGAATATGATTAATTAATGGCAATAAATAGGATAATGGCGTAAAAACAGATTGTTTATTAAGCAATTTGTACGATGGGTCCGGTACCGTTACCCGTAATGTGGCCTGGGCAGAGGATAGGCCTATACGACCATTGAACGTTGCCGACCATGCCGTATTATCCGCCAAAAGAATATTATACGCGTCGGTGTTGTATATCGTCATGGAGGGTATGATGCCATTGGCTACCCCACCCGATAACACCACCGAATCCGTGTCGTACACCCCCGTAATAACCATCGATGGTATAATGGGGGGGGACTTTTTGTGAAAATAGAATGAAAACTGTTTGAAGAGTTCGGGATCACCCGTAATATTGGACACCCTTAAGTAATCATTGGCTTCAGGCGTATTGATGGTAATGGATTTAATCCAAACAGCCGGAAAAACCGATGCCCCAAAAGTGTAGATGTTTCCCCGAGTGGGTTGGGTTAATTGGTTGGCAATCGCACGTAATTGCATCATAAAATCATCCATTACAGGAACCAATACGGATGACTGGGTGGCCATATGGACGGCATTGCTTGACGGCACCTGTGTTAATGAGTCACCCATAGCCTCGTGAAATGCCTGATAATCCTGGTTCAATTGGTCATACTGATTGGCCAAATCCGCCATACGGGTTTGGGCGTCCATTAAGCGGTTTTCCACCGCTTTGGCTAGGGTAAGGTCCGATGGCGACGGAAGGGCATCCAATAATGACTGAATGGTTTGGGCCTCATCGCGAATGGTATCCGCAGATGCGTTAATGCTGGCCATAGCCACCGTGACATCGGGGGTCGTTGCAGCGGGATTGGGATCCAATCCATCGTCCATATCCCATGACAGGGGCAATAGTGATGGGATGGTTACTGGTACCGTGGGTCGAACTCGATCGTTTATGGAAATGGTTCGGGTTGTTGTATCAAAAAACACCGTTGATGTGGAAGCGATCGAATCAATCACCAGACGTTTTTGCAACAACGCCAACCAATGGATCGTGATGGTGACATCATCGGATCGAACAATGTAGTTGTCGCCATAGGGATTGGGAATCATTATCTCCCACAATGTGACCACCAGCTTTGGCATGTACTGTATGGAAACCGAATCCAAATACACGGTTTTTCCAAGACGATCTTGTAAATAATCAACGATATAGTACCGAATAATATAATTATCAAGGGTAAAAAACACCCCAAAAAATAGCAGTGAAAAAATAATCCCATATTGTAGTGATTTTTGCATGTTAATGCGATCGCCTCCGAACACGATGCCGGATTTTACGCATACTGTATAGCGCAATCCCATACACGGGTAGGCCCATAAAAAGAGCCATCATATACCCCCCCATGATGGTGGTGTTGTTCCATAAAAACACAAAGGTGATGGGGTATTTGGCTAGCATCATAAACAGACCCTGCAATAGTGGGCTTGATAACACCGCGTGACCAATCGTGTCCGCCAATCCAAACAATTGCGTGGCCACCCCCATTGTTGCAGCAGCTGTTATTAAAAAAATCAAATAATTTACGCGCATTAATACAGTCACTATAACCAAAATGGCATGGTACATGACGGTAATGGGAACAAGACCAAAGCAAACACCGCAGGCAATCCCCAACGCTAGTGCGTGCGGTGAACGATACCGAACCATAAATACAGCACAGGCATATAGGCCCTGAAGAACGGTTAACACCCTGAAATAATAAAACGGTATAAACGCCTTGTAAAGGTACGGGTATTTTTGAATACAATTTTTGGTTTAGGATGGCTCCCGCCACAGTCCAGTGTGCCGATAATTGTGTTTGGCATTCCGTATCATATCACTGAATACCCCCATATCGCCCACCACATACAAATGCGTTTTAGCACGGGTAACGGCCGTGTATAACACCCCAATTGACATAAAATACGACCAGCGTCGTGTGATAGGTAAAATAATGATGGGGGATTCGGACCCTTGAAATTTATGAATGGAGACCGCATACGCCAATTGAAGGTCCACCATGTCCACCGTCTCCAACACAATGTCCCGTTGATGGATATCAATGGTAATACCATCCGAATTCACTGTTTTTACATACCCGATATCCCCATTCATCAATCGCTTGCTGTAGTTATTGCGACATTGAATTACCCGATCCCCCCCCACAAACGCATTGGCCGGCGCCGATATCGGCCGCAGGGTTTCGGCCAACACCTGATTCAACTGGAAGAAACCCAACTCCCCTTTGTAAATGGGGGCCAGCACCTGAATATCGTGCACCGTTCCACCATGGGTTTCATTAGCGCGATACTGCACCAATTCAACCACATAACGCAAGATATCCCGATCCTCTGTGCAATGGATACCCGTTAAATCCCCTCCGGACACACGGGACATCGGACGATTGACCAAAATGGTGGCGGCTAATTGGGGAATCCCGCGATGAGATTGCTGTCGATGATTGGTAACCAATTCAAATGACGGTATCTTGGATCGATGAATCATATCGTGGAACACCTGACCCGGTCCGATACTGGGCAATTGATTGGGGTCGCCTACCATAATTAAACGCGCATGAGGCGGCACCATTTTTAAGACATCCAACCATAAATACATGTCCACCATACTCATCTCATCAATAATACACACGTCACATGTTAATGGTTTGGGCGTCAATACGTGGGCCTTTTCATCATAATCCATCAGCGCATGAATGGTAGATGCCCGACATTTGACACTATCCCCCAACCGCTTGGCCGCTTTACCGGTTGGGGCCATGCAAATAACATGCGATGTTTTTTGCTTCATAATTTGAACCACCGCTTGTAACATGGATGTTTTCCCTGTACCCGGACCACCGTATAAAATCACCACTTTATGACACAAAATGCCCATCAGTGCATCATACTGGTCGGAAGATAGCTGAGATGTTATTTTGGATTGAAGCCACGACACCGCACGATCCGAATCGCAGGAAACCAGTGACGGCTCGGCCATTAATGTCGCCATTTTGGCTTGAATGGCTTGCTCGGTACAGTGATTCAAGGGCGTGGTCATCCACACCACGTCACCATCTCTAAATGCAGCTAAATCGCCCGTGAATAGGCATTGTTGTACCGATTCAGCAATAACCGTGTCTGGCCATGATATGCGGCGACCAATTTCAGAGAGTAGTACGGATTGACTCATCCATACATTAGCCGTCTGCGCATATACGCGAAAAATATCCTCAATGCAGGCCTTCAATCGATAATCCGAATTGTCTAAAGCGCTATTGGCCAATCGATCGGCAACACTAAAATTGATTCCTGTGATTTTACCAATGAGTGCGTAGGGATTTTTTTGACATTGAGCCAAGGCATCACGATTCCAATGCCCCCATATACGCTTAGCGATCCCCATACTGACCCCCCGATCCAGACAATACGACATAAAAGACAATTGCTCCCGTTGGGCTAGCCAGGAATCGGTTATTTGCTGCAATTTTTTTTCGCCAATCCCTGAAATGGTCAACAATTGCTTGGGATCTTTATCCAAAATGGCAATCAGATCGGCCCCAAAGGCATCAACCAATTGATTTGCCACACTTTTTCCAACCCCTGTAATGGCACCTGACGAAAAAAACAACACCCATTCATCCAAACTTTTGGGCAGTACTGCCGCGTAACTGGCAACCTGAAATTGCTCTTTGTGAACCGGATGCGACACCCATTTCCCCACCACTTCAATATAATCACCAATACATAAAGCCGAAAGATTACCGGTAACCACCACCGATTTCTCGTTCAAACGGGACAATACCAATACCGCATAATCCGTACTGTCATTTGAAAAAATTACCGTACTGACACAGCCAGCTAGGTTAATGTTTGAAATGGCGAATCCCTGTAAATACCATTGCCATGCCATGGTCATTACAGGCGTCAATGCTTTCCTGATCCCGAACCGATCCCCCCGGCTGAATAATGGCCGATATCCCTGCAGCTGCTAACGCGTTAACCGAATCACCAAAAGGAAAAAATGCATCGGAGGCGCAAACCGCACCCACCGCACGTGGCCCCGCTTGCTTAATTGCAATGGCCACAGACTCAATCCGACTCATTTGACCCGCACCAATGCCACAGGTTTGACCATTTTTGACCAAGACAATAGCATTCGACTTTACATGTTTGCATACAGCATACGCAAAATGAAGATCGGGGATAATGGCGTTTTCGGGACGGGTAGTTGTTACCACACGGGACAATGATTCATCGGTAATAATCGTATCGGGTGTTTGTAGCAAAATTCCGCCTTGAACGTACTTCACTAAAAACGCCGTGTCCGCATCAAAAAAATGGGGCATTTCGATAAGCCGAATGGATGGTTTTTGGACCAATTGCTGCAACGCCTCGGGTGAAAATCCGGGAGCAATAACCGCTTCCACAAACAGTGTGGACAATAACGTGGCTGTGTCCAGGTCAATGGGACGATTGCAGCCAATCACGGAACCAAATGCCGATACCGGATCCGCATCGTAGGCCCGTTGATACGCCGTTGACAGCGATGCGGCTACCGCAACCCCACAGGGATTTGTGTGTTTAACAATCGCTACCGCCGGTTCGCTGCAATCCCGAACAATATGCCAGGCGGCCTCCAAATCCACAATGTTATTATACGACAGTGCTTTACCATGATGGTGTTTTATATCCCCAAAGCCTTTTGCCCCGTGGGAATATGCATAAAACGCCGCTTTTTGATGGGGATTTTCGCCATAACGCAGGTCGTGACGTTTGGTTAAAATCGGCGCCACAACATGGGGGAAATCCGTGCCGGTATGCTGCGATTGCCTTGTGGTAAGGTAATTGGCAATAATCGTATCGTATTGGGCGGTATGAGCAAATGCCTCAATCGCCAGCGACTGACGATAATCTGGGGATACGGTGCCCTGATTCGCGTGCATGTTGGCAATAACCTCGTCATACCGATCGGGGTCCACTACCACTGCAACCGATTCAAAATTTTTTGCGGCGGATCGAATCATAGCGGGACCACCAATATCAATGGTCTCAATCGCCTCCGCCAAGGTGACTTGGCTATTTTGAATGGTGGATTCAAACGGATATAAATTAACAACCACGACATCAATCAGGGTGATGCCATGCCGATTTGCGGCATCCACATGCGCGGGATCGCTGCGACGGGCCAATAACCCCCCGTGTATTTTGGGGTGCAAGGTCTTAATCCGACCGTCCATCATTTCAGGGAAATCGGTAACCGATTCAACCGGTATCACGGGGATTCCCGAATCGCGCAATACATTTGCGGTTCCTCCAGTTGAAATAATCTCGTAACCCATCGCCACCAAGGCCTCGCAAAAAGCCTGTATGCCTCGCTTATCGGATACACTCACTAATGCGCGCATATTAACGTACTCCTGTATACTGTTTTTATCATTGTTTTTTAATCATATCGGTTGTATCCAAGGTGTTCAATACCTGAAGCCCCTGAATCACTTGGGGCAATAAGCGATGTTCTTCGGCTAAAATGCGCTCCGACAGAGTTGTGACGGTATCGGTATCCAACACCGGCACCGCGGCCTGGGCAATAATCGGCCCGGAATCCATATCGCTGGTGACATAATGAACCGTACACCCCGCAATTTTAACCCCGTAATCCAAGGCCTGCTGTTGCGCATTCAGCCCTTTAAAGCTGGGCAATAACGAGGGATGAATATTGATCATTCGGCCAGCAAAGGCCTCAAGCATCGAATACCGCAACAGCGCCATATACCCTGCTAGTATCACCCAATCCACCCCATGGGTCTGCAATATTTGAACCATAGCCGCCTCATGTGCCTTTCGGGACTCGCCATCACGGGGCGATAGAACCACCACGGGGATGGTGTTTTTTTGGGCATACCCCACAGCTGGTGCCTGTGGATTATTGGATATAACAACCGAAATGGTGGCCTGTAACTGACCGTTGGCAATGGCCCGATGAATGGCTACCATATTCGAGCCACGGCCTGACACCAAAATCCCCAGTTTAATCACGGGATATCCGACCAATAGGATACGCGTCGGGGTAATCGGACATATCATCGGCAGTTATAATCGCTAAACCCACCCCCATATTGAATACACGCCGCATGGTATCATCCGATACGGTTCCAGCTTTTTGAATGGTGTTAAAAATTGACGGTGTATTGACCGATGCCCAATCAATGACCACACCCAAGCCTTGGGGCACAATACGTTCAATATTTTCAACAAGCCCACCCCCGGTAATGTGAGCAATACCATGGACGGCATAATTTTTTAAAAGCGTTTCCACCGCCGAAACGTATATAGTGGTAGGGGTCAATAACTCCTGCACGGATACCCGCCAATTTTGACGAGTGGACTCGGTTGAAAAAATGCGACGAACCAATGAGTAGCCATTGCTATGAATGCCGCTGGATGGTAAGGCATAAATCGTATCGCCTTCCCGTATGGCAGATCCATCGATTATGCCGGATTTTTCGACAACCCCCACACAAAAACCCGCGACATCAAAATCCCCGGGACGGTACATGTCATTCATTTCAGCCATCTCTCCACCGACCAAGGCCATGTTGGCCTGAGAACAACCCGAAACCATTCCTGAAATAATGGTCTCAATACGCTGCGGATCCAGGGCATGAACGGCAATATAATCCAAAAAATACAGGGGTTTGGCACCGGAACATATCAAATCATTCACACACATCGCTACCAAATCAATCCCAATGGTATCGAATTGGTTGGCTTCTATCGCCACTTTCAACTTGGTCCCTACGCCATCGGTTGATGATACCAAAACCGGCTGGTGATATCCGGAAGGCAATTCAAAAAAAGATCCAAACTGACCCAAGCCGGTTAAAACCTGAGGGCTAAAGGTTTTGGCAACCAGAGGTTTAATGCGATCTACAGCCTCATTACCCGCATCAATATTCACTCCCGATGATGTATAATCCATAGAGTGTTATTCTAACTCAGGTGATGGCGGCGGGCAAGCTATTTGGATGTTTTGACTGTCCTTACGGATTAGGGGCATTATACCATCAACCGTGCTGCCCGCAAAAATCCCATAAACAAGGGATGGGGGGTTAATGGGCGTGATTTAAATTCCGGGTGAAACTGACAAGCCAAAAAATACGGATGGCTTGGCAATTCAATGACCTCGACCAACCGTTGATCGGGGGACATACCTGAAAACACCATCCCTTTTTTTTCGAACATCTCTTTGTAGACCGGATTAAATTCGTAGCGATGACGATGGCGCTCAAAAATCACGTTGGATGGGTATAGCGAAGCCAATTGCGTGTTCGGGTGAATATGGCATTCATATTGCCCCAATCGCATGGTCCCACCTTTATTGACCACCTCTTCTTGATTCGCCATCAAGTGAATAACGGGATTCGCGGTACCGGGATCAAATTCCACACTCATGGCATCTGGCAATCCGCACACGTGTTGCGCAAATTCAATGACCGCAATTTGCATACCCAAACACAGCCCCAAAAACGGAATCGCATGGTCACGTGCATAGCGCGTTGCTTGAATTTTACCGTCAATACCACGCTCACCAAACCCACCCGGAATCAAAATGCCATGAACGTGTCCCAAATACGTGTCCACCGTTTCGGGCCGTAGATCTTCGGCGTTAATCCATTGGATCTGAATATTGCAATTTTGATGGGCGGCAGCGTGCTTGAGTGCTTCGGCAACACTCAAATAACAATCCGATAAGTTGGTATATTTTCCTACAATTGCAATTGTTAGTGAAATGTTCGTGGGATCGTGCATATTTTGGACAAAGCGCTTCCAATGCGCTAAGTCACTTTTGGATTCGGCCAATCCCAATTTGTGGCATACCACCCGGTCCATGCCTTGCTGCTCTAAAATTAAAGGTACATCGTAAATGCTTTTGGCATTATGGGCACCAATAACCGCATCCCCTTTGACATCGCAGAACATGGCCACCTTTCGCTTAATGTCTTTATCGAGGGGCAAATGGGATCGGCATACAATAATGTCGGGCTGAATGCCAATGGAACGTAGCTCTTTGGTGGAATGTTGGGTGGGCTTGGTTTTAAATTCCCCCGAACTTTCCAAAAAAGGCACCAAGGTTAGATGAACGTGAACACAGTCCTCGTCGTTTTCGTACTGAAACTGACGAATGGCCTCGATGAATGGGAGGCTTTCAATATCCCCAACCGTCCCCCCAATTTCGGTGATAACAATATCCACATTCTCATCATTATGAACCGCAATGCGTGATTTAATTTCGTTGGTAATGTGCGGCACAATTTGAACGGTTGCCCCCAAATAATCCCCACGCCGCTCTTTATTTAAAACATCCCAATACACCATACCCGAGGTAATATTATTGGATCGGTTTAACGAGGTATCAATAAATCGCTCGTAGTGCCCCAGATCCAAATCGGTTTCACATCCATCATCGGTAACAAAAACCTCGCCATGCTGATACGGGCTCATGGTACCGGGATCGATATTTAAATACGGATCAAATTTTTGAATGGTGACGCGATAGCCTTGGTATTTTAATAAAACACCCAATGACGCCGCCGCAATGCCTTTTCCCAGTGATGACACAACCCCACCCGTGAAAAAAATGTACTTTGTTTTAGACACTCTTTGATTATAAAGATCTGTGTGGCAGATGTCGATATGTTGGGCTATTCAATTCAACAAAAAATAGTGGTCTTTAACCAGGTGGATATTCGCGAATCCGAACTCTCAAATACATAATTTCTGAATGACCCAAAATCCCTTGCGTCTAGATTATGCGTTTCTTTTAAAAAATTCAATATATCTTCGTTAAAGTTTTTGATGGCTAACTCCAAAACCAATCGGGCGTCGGATACCGCCAATCCATACGCATGTAATCGCTTTACCATATCCAAATCGCCGTTTGTCACCGCGGTTTTCAATGCCTCATTTGTGTTGGTGCGAATATCCTCTAGTGTTAAGCCGCCGTGCTCCTTGAGCATCGCCATAATATCAACGTGATTCTGTGAGACGGCTGATCGCAAAATAGCATTGTTACCAGCCCTAAAATCATCGGAAGTTAGGGGAAAATTGGTTATCAACCAATCCAATACATGCACATGATTGTTTTCTGCGGCTAGTCGCAATAAAGCACAATCGTCTTCACGAATCATGTTGATGGTTATGCCAGAAGTCACCAATGAACTCACATTGCCCTCAGCCACCCATTGGGTCACAGTGGCCATGTCCGGTTGCGGGGGATCGGCTGCGGGCAGCGCTGGCGGCGAATCAATAGATGCGCTACTGGCATGTGAATGACCATTCAAAATTGGCGAATCCAATCCCGTACGTGATAATGCACTATCGTGACCATCCATTTGGCCCCGAACAGATCCTTCATGAAAGGATACCCATGAACTGGACACCGAACCAGGTAACGGTTGTGATACCACGGGACTGTTCGAATTTACTGAGGCACTACGATCGCCTTCCCCTACCGGCGGAGCTAATCGCCCTCCCGCATCCGTTTGTCTGGAACTATATTCAATAGTTCTACGACCTCCAAAACAACGACTACAACAATTTGAAAACATAATTAAACACACCTCTTTTTAATTTTTATGCATAATAACATATTTAATTTTATAATTCAATCTTTTTTATATATTAAATTAATTTTTGAATTAAAAAAACGGGGTGCGATTATCTACAATCGCCACTATTTGCATTTTGGCCGATATGGTGTATAGTTCTGGTAATGGTTGCGGGAGTAGCTCAATTGGTAGAGCATCGGCCTTCCAAGCCGAAGGTTGCGAGTTCGAGGCTCGTCTCCCGCTCCAACAAACCGCACCAATCCTGATTACGGACAAATACGGGATATAACCCAGCCGTTTGGGGTATGAGCATAACAAATTCGGTCATGGAACCGATTGGGACGCCCCTGCCAAAATTCCATGTATTGCGGCCTTACACAATACCCGCCCCAATCATCCGGCCGGGGAACTGTATCCGGAAATTGACGGCTCACACGCACAAACGCGGCATCCAACGGATCACGACCCGCGATTGGCTCCGATTGTTGGGATGCCCAGGCGGTTAATTGCGCATCACGCGGACGGGTGGCAAAATAGGCATCCGACATACTGGCCTCAACAGGCTGTGCAAGACCTTCTATTCGAATTTGTTTTTCAAGCGTTGGCCAAAAAAATGTTAATCCAACCTGCGGATTATGAGCCATATCACGGGCTTTTTGGCTGCGATAATTGGTGAAAAATACAAAGCCATTTGCATCAACGCATTTTAGTAACACCACCCGATTTTTAGGCCACCCATCCACCGAAACGGTGGTCAAATGCATGGCATTTGGATCCGGTAAATTGCTGGCCTTGGCCAAAGCAAACCAATCCTCAAATTGATCCATGGGCGAGGCCATCGCAGTGGCCTCTGAAAAAGACGATTGATGATAATCGCGTCGCGTATCATTCAAAAATGCATTATAATCCACAGCGTTTTTCGATAACCCGAATAATCCCATCATCCAAACCCAATGGCTCGGTGATTTGTACAAACAAATGTGGGTATTTTGCCGCCGATTCGTGAACAATATTGGGAATATCCCGAATGGCATGACGACCCGGGGCCAACATATACGGATGCGCAATAATATGGGTAACCCCCTGTTGGACACAGTCATCAATGACCGTTGGAATATCGGGATCGCAGAGTTCCATGTGGGCCCCCCGAATCATAATGGTGGGATTTAACGCTTGCATCCGATCCACCACATGAAAAAGCGCTTTATTGGCCCCCTCATACCGTGATCCATGATCAATAATAATAATGGCTTTCATCAACACATATAGTATCGTTTGATAATACCATTTTTCAACCCCCTATATATACACGCACCCCAACAGATAGCCGTTTCGTGCCCCCTATGGCTCATGCCGTTTGCTTCACATAATGGCTAAACAGTACCAAGGCCCGCTGCCTCATGTCAGCATAATCCACAATAGGCTCCGGATAGGCCAAAACCCCTTGGGGGGCGTGAATCTGCTTGGCATTCAATCCCGCCAATTCCGGACAGTACTGACGAATGTAGTGCCCATCTGGATCAAACTTTTGCGATTGCAACGTGGGATTGAAAATACGAAAATACGGCTGGGCATCACACCCCGACGAGGAGGCCCATCCCCACCCCCCATTATTGGATGCAAAATCAAAATCCAGTAGCTTTTCGGCAAAATACGCTTCACCACGTCGCCAATCCACCAACAATGTCTTGCATAAAAAAGAGGCCACAATCATACGACACCGATTGTGCATTAAACCGGTTGTATTGAGCTGCCGCATCGCCGCATCCACAATCGGGTACCCTGTTTGCCCTGCCGACCAGGCATCGAACCATTCCGATCGCCCCTCCCAGGGAATAGCATCGTATTCCGGTTTAATCGACTGACGGTCACACTGCGGATGCGTCGCTACAATCATCTGATAAAAATCCCGCCATATTAGTTCGGATAACCACACATCCGCCCCCGCATCTCCTTTATACCGCCAAGCCATAGCCACCAATTCACGAATAGATACGCACCCAAAGCGAATATACGGCGATAACATGGACGTGTGCGCCAAGCTCGGTATATCTCGATAGGTATGATACCCCCCCATCCGAGACGCCCATTGGGCCATTCGGGCTAGGGCCGGTTTTCGCCCCCCCGGAAGAAATGCCTGCCGATTGGTGAATCCCAATCGACTGTACCAATTATCGGAATATACGGTAACCCCCTCGGGTATGGATGCCCATACCGGTTGGGATAGCTCGCCTAGAGGCACCACAGGCCGAGACGAAAATTCGCGCAACCACTGGTTTTTATAGGGGGTATACACTTTGTAAGTCGTTCCCGTTTTAGACAATACCTCGTTGGATTCAAATATAACCGTATCTTTGGCCGTATGAACCGGTACGCCCACTCGTTCCATAACCATGGCATCACGCTTGACCGCATAGGGTTCGTAGTCCCGATTAAAGAATACGGCATCCACACCCAATTCCTGAACAATGGCTGGTATGGCCACCACCGGATCCCCATGCACAACAATAAGTCCCGATCCCTGTGCCACCAAATCGGCATGAATGTCGCGAATAGCGTCCATAATAAAGGCCACCCGCTGATCGGTCGGCGGCAAGGATTGTAAAATGCAGGTGTCCAAAACAAAGACGACCGACATCTGTTGACTGCATGCTGCCGCCTGATTTAGGGCCTGATTATCCACCAATCGTAAATCCCGACGCAACCATATTAGTCCATGCTTATACATCATATATACTCAGTGTATCGCATACACTCGAACTTCCCAAATAAAAAACCATCGTTATTATGCGGGAATTTATCCTATCTTATAAATCGGGATATATTGATTTATAAGAATAGACGTCTTGGATCCGAAAATGGATTTTAATACCCCCATGTCTAATACAAAAGAATACACCCATATCCTAGTGGCGGAGATCCAGAAGACCCCACGACTGTGTGAAGATGATACATTACATTCATTACGGAATGCTCAAAATGGCTGTATTCCATCCCGGGATGCGTTGGTTGCAGCAAATATGCGCTTAGTCCTATCACTGTCCCATGAGTATATGGATTGCGGTGTTCCTTTAGCCGATTTACTACAGGAGGGCACTCTGGGATTAATGCGGGCTATTGAAAAATTTGATGCTACTAAGGCGGTAAAATTTTCGACATACGCCAGTTGGTGGATCAAACAGCGTATGCGCCGCATCGTTACGGCAAATATTCGTATGATTCGAATTCCGGATCACTTGTATTATCGATCCATTAAGCTCAAACGGCATTTTGATGTCGGCAATACCAACATCCAATCATTAGCGACCCAAACAAAATTGCGCGCTGATCAGTTGTCCCATTTACAACATGTGGTTATGGGAACGCTATCCTTGGATCAGCCTTGTGACCCGCATTCCGATAAACTCATTGATGTTGCCGATACCACCTGTCACGAGGACGTTATTTTAGAGAAATTATGGTACAAAAATAGTTTGTATCGCCATTTAGCCAAACTACCTGAGCGTAGTCAACTGATTATTTCATTACGCTACGGTTTGCGTGACGATACATTTTATAGCTATAAAGATATTTCAAAATTATTGGATATATCCCGCGAACGCGTCCGCCAAATCGAAGAAAAATCCCTAGGCGAGCTACGAAGCTATTTTAAATTTGATGACTGAAAACCTATTGGTTAACCGTGGCTGCTGGGGCCAACAAATGGGGATTTTCTAAGTACTTCTTTAGCGATTTATAGGCCCGGTTACTTTCGTATCCGTCCATGACGCGATGATCAAACGTCACTGTCAGTGGCAATTGGGTGTGGTTGTCGTGGGTATAGGGAGTACCAACCGCAACATTGAATGCGGATCGCGAAAATGGGTATAGCGGCACATCCGCATAACGAATACCAAAGGTATTCAAAAATGTAATGGTTCCGCTCCCAAAGGGATCACAGGGTAACCCCAACGGCTTTAACGATATATTGCAGGTATATTGAATAAAATCCAAGAGTCGAATAATGCCTGGCACCACCATTGTTGGTAGCATTTCAAATAATCGAATGGCTCGATGCACTGGCTCCGTTTGGGTATAACGCAATGCCCGTATTTTGGCATCCCACTCGGTTTTAAGTGCCATTAAATCGTACGCATAGGCATTATCCATAAAAATGCCGCTCAGATCCATATGCTTCCGCCGTCGATACGCCACCGGAATAAACAAACGATTGGTTAATCGTTGCCGAAAAGATCCCCGCACAATAATGGTATTTAGGGCCGGATTTTCCTTGAGAACGATTGATAATAGCTTCACCATAACGTGGTGGAGTGTGACCCCCGGATACGATTCTAAAAAAGCCATAAGTGCGGTAATATCCACATCCAATTGCACGTGAACCGATGGATCCGTGGGTTTTCGCCAGGCCCCAATGGCAAACTGACGCATACTGGGAATATTTCGCATTTTTTTATGCAAGATAGTCAGCATTATGCGATTTCCTGAGCTGCGTAATACCCCGCCATTAGCGATCCGCAAAATGTGCCCTGCATGCCCCAACAAGCATATACCCCGCCGGGAGCCGCTGTAACATAGTCATTGTTGCCCAGCACCTGGGCATACTTCCATCGATGCACGTGATGGGCCACACAATCGGCTTCTGTCACCGCGTACCGATCGCGTATACCCGCCAAGAGGGTGGCCGTGATGGTGTCGGGATGATCGGTGTCAAACGATTGAGTGGCCCACTTATAGGTGGAGTGGATCGCATATGTGTAGCCCCCCTGCCATCGATTGGGCTTTTTGTAGTCGGCTATGACGGTTTGAATGACATCCCCCTGCCACACATCCTCATCATAGTCCCCGGACCATACGGGACGATTGGTTTGCAACAGCACCGTATTCACCGCCGACCAGGCCATTTGCTGGGCCTGGGATCGAATCGTATCCGGAACCCCTTGAATGTCGGGGATCTGAGGAGCGGGTATGGCCAACACCACCTGATCAAAGCGATCCGAATACCAATCATCTCCTGCCGCTACGACCCATTTCCCCTTTTGGGACTGTATTTGGGTAACCCGATATTGGGTCACCATGGGCACATCATTCACAAAAAAACGAACCAATTGACTCATTTTGGGGCTTCCAATAATGGTGTCAATACCCATGATTTGGCCATTATTATGCTGAATCATACGCCAGGGACACGCACTCCCCGCTGTGATTGCCGCATTCAAAAAGGGCCGCACGTCGGCCGGTATGTCATCGGATACAATATAGGGGACCCCCATATCAATGCCGTACGCATCGGACCATCGCCGGGTTGAGGCACGCCCACCCGGACCACGACTTTTATCAAATAGCGTAACCGAATGCCCATAGTGGCGACACCAATACGCACATACCGAACCCGCAATACCCGCACCAATAATCGCTACTGATTTCATACTATTCCCTAGGGTATCAAAGAATAAAATGCTTATCTAGGTATTATCGTATTGAATTACCGCCATATTTATGGCATAGTCACAGTATTATGACAACACTAAAGGCAACCATTACCACCAACAAAGGTCCCATTAACCTCCATTTATTTCCCGATAAAACGCCTTTAACGGTCGCCAATTTCGTTCATTTGGCTAACCGAAAATTTTACAATGGCTTGGTATTTCATCGCGTTATTAATGATTTTATGATTCAAGCGGGTTGCCCCTTTGGCACCGGATCCGGCGGTCCGGGCTATCAATTTGCGGATGAATTTAATCCAACATTGCGCCATGATAAACCCGGCGTATTGTCCATGGCCAATGCGGGCCCTAAAACAAATGGCAGCCAGTTTTTTATAACACACGTCCCCACCCCGTGGTTAGACAATAAGCACAGTATTTTTGGTGAGGTTGTATCGGGTGATGATCAGGCCATTGTTAATATGATTGAACAAAATGATCGTATTATTTCGATTAACATTACAGGGGATACGGCTATTTTAGAGACCATGGCCGATACCATTGCCGAATGGAATCGTGTTTTGGATGCCCGAGAGCTGTAAATGACGCATCGTTTGGTCAATTTTAGTGCGGGCCCAGCGGTACTTCCCGAATCGGTTTTGATGGAGGCTCAAAATAATTTATTCAATTATAAAGGGGTTGGGATGTCCGTTATGGAAATGTCGCATCGATCCGAGGCCTATGATCGTATTCATAGCGAGGCATTGGCGGATTTACGGACTTTGTTGGCAATTCCATCAGATTATACGGTATTGTTTCTGCAAGGCGGCGCCTCTCAACAATTTGCGCTCTTGCCCATGAACCTGGCCAATAATCGTTCGGTGGATGTTATTCATAGTGGGGTGTGGACAAAAAAAGCCATTGATGAGCTTAAAAAAGGGTATTCCCATCGCATTGTTGCCAGCAATGAATCCCAAAAACATCTGTCGTTACCCTCTTTTGAGGGAATAGACTTTGATGCGACCGCTGCCTACACCTATATGTGCTCCAATAACACCCTATTTGGAACCCAATTCCATCATTTTCCGAACCCCCCATCACCATTGGTTGTGGATATGTCGTCGGATATATTGTGTCGTCCGTTAACGGTTCGTGATTTTGGGGTTATTTTTGCTGGTGCTCAAAAAAATATTGGCCCTGCGGGATTAACCATTGTTATTATTCGAAACGATTTACTCGACCGGTGCCCATCCACCATCCCCACCATACTCAATTATCAATCCCATGCGGCAGCGGAATCCCTTTACAACACCCCGCCTACGTTTGCCATCTATATCGCCGGATTGGTATTTAAACAGTTGCTGGCCAACGGCGGGTTATCGGTTCAAGCCGAGACCAATCGAAAAAAAGCCGACTGTTTATACGATGCGATTGATAGCAGCCCGGTGTTTTATTGCCCAATTCCATCCACGGATCGATCCCTGATGAATGTTGTATTTCGCCACGTGGATCATGACGAATCGGTTGAATCCGCATTTATAGCCACAGCCAAAAAAGCCGGCTTTGATGGACTCAAGGGGCATCGCAGTGTGGGTGGGCTTCGCGCCTCAATTTATAATGCCCAATCATTGGATAATTGCACCCGATTTGCTAAATTTATAACCGAATTTGTGCCCTCTCACGCCCATTAGGGTTGGCCTAGCCGCCGCTTTCGAATACGGTGTCGCCAGTCATTGTATTCGAAAGCAAGGGATTGGATGGCTGTTGGCACCGCCAAGCAGGCTTTATGGGCACGTCTGGATTGACGAAGCACACGCATGCCCGGCACACGCTTAAACCGCGTAATATAACGCCTTTCTTCTTTAGTGAATTCATGCACATGATACAGTATCAGCCCATTGACATGCAGGGATTCACACAAGCTTTGAAATAAGGGCAACGATTCAATGGTCAGCGGCCTCACCCAATGCACCAAATCAATGGGGGCTTTGGCGGCCTTAATCGCGACCAAAAACCGATGAAATTGGGGGGACCCCATAATATAGTCGAATTGCTGTGGATCGGGACTGGGGCACCAAATCATCAGGGATTGGATGGCGGCCATGACACCGGGGGGCAGATCGCATAACGCATGGCTGCCCCACAATCGTACAGCAGCGTTCTTAGACCGGCAATGCCGAATAATGGGGCGAATTTGAGGGACCGTATAGGTCCCTCCGCCATATACATTCACCACATCATGGGCCTTTATGGCCGCAAAAGCGGCTTGGGGGGTGGATTCACCGGTTGAATGCGCACATTCAAAACAGGCATAGGGACAGGTGGATGTCAGATAAATATGATGTTGACTGAATGCGCTTACATGAATCATCTCCACTTATGGTAAAAAATAAGGGCTATATGTGTAAATAGATCGCCTTAAAATACAAAATTATCCGGCTCATTGGTCTCCCATTCCGAAATGGAACAATAGCCAATGGGTAATAAACTGGTATGTTGTGTAATAATTTTAGTGTGATGCACCGTCATTGAAAACCGCAACACATGGGTAACATCCCGCTCATTATCCACCCAACCAATCCCAAATTGCCCCGTATACACGGTCACAGCATCCAATTGATCGGATGACCAATCAAATAACTTAATAAATAGATTTTTTTTGGACAAAAGAACCGTGTAGTATTTTAAAATATCAGCCGACCCATGACAAACGGTGGATGAAAACGCCGGCGTAAATACCGATGACGCATCATACATCTGACATAAGGTATCCAACGAACCGGTATTGATGGCATTCACCCATTCGTGCAAAAAAGACTGCTCTGGTAAGGCGACTGGGGGGGTGTGCGCACGATAATCGTCTGTAAATTGATCAAGATCATGCGTGGTTTTGGCACTTTGATTCCTTGCAAATACATACTGCAATAATCCATGCATAACCAACACAATCAGTAATCCTTCAAAAATACCCAATTTAAATACCAATAACCCGCAGGTAACGGCCAGTACCATGGCGTAACGGCCATTCCCTTTGACGTGCTGTAGATTTGCGATCATTTTCCACCCCGAATAGACCATAATAATACCCAGCGCGTATTTGGGAAAATGGTCCAAGGCACTGGGAATCAGGACAACGATTAGCAACACACCGGCTGTAAATAGATTGGAAAGTTTGGTAACGGCACCGGCAACCGCATTGGTTGTACTTTTTGCTAGCCCATCCAAATTGGTCATCCCTCCAAAAAATGTGGCCCCTAAATTTGCCATCCATATGCACAACAAACTATTGTTGGAATCGCATTTTCGGCCCAATGGATCCAGCTTTTCGATAGCCACATTGCTCATAACTTGCTCAATCACATCAATTGTACCCAACATAAGGGCAAACCCCAGCATTTTTATAAACACAATGACTGACGATACGCTATCAAACAACGGTACGGTTGGTAACGGCCATCGCAACATGAAGGGCACACTGTCCAAATGAACCATCGGAAAGTCCATGACGAAGCTCAAGGCAATACCCGCCCCCATAATCACCAAATACGGGATCGCCGGCATGGTTTTTTTATACCGATTGTATAGCCAAATGAACCCCAAAAACGACACCACCGATAGGCTTAAAATCGTACTCACTCGAATAATCGCCTGATGGGTTATGGCATGCTGCGTATCGTATAAAAAAGGAATGAATTTAACAGCGATTTTCAATCCAACCCCGGCCAACAAACCTTCTACCAAATAGTGTGGCACAATCGCCAAAATATGACGCTCCCATTTAAAAAACCACACAATCATTTGAAAAATAGCCGTTATCATAATAATAAAGGGCATATTATCAATGCCAAATGTGGCAATTCCCAAGGCCAATGCCGGGGCTAGCCCCGCTGCAACACCGGGTGTTCCTACAAAGTTGCCGGGACGTACCTGGGATGTGATAAAACTAACCATACAGGCAAAGATCACCGTATAAAGCCCCGTCATAATCGGGTAATCCGACATTAAACAAATCCCCACCGATAATGGAACCGCCATTGAACCGGTTATAATACCGGCCAATGCGTCCCGCTTAACATGCGCAAACACATTCTTAAACATAAAAACTCCTGTAAAATAGTATATAGCCATTCATTGGCTACAGATGGTGTTTAGGCGGACATAGGGGGAGCGCGTTGTCCCTGCCCATCGGTTTCATGGGCCGATACGGTTTGAGTGCCCTCATGGATTAACCAAGCCAACTGCCATGCAACACCCCCCATCTCGGAAGATGGTGTGGCAACATATGCCATAAATGATGATGCTCCCGCCTCATTTTCATTACTGCATTCAGGCACCATTTCGATGGTTTCTGAAATGGGATGGGCGTGAATAAAGTCCAGCGATACCCCTAAATTATTGCAAAATATTAAAATACTAAACAGTACTGTTAAAAATAACGCGGGTATTTTTTTAAAAAAACAGGGGTCGTCATGATGATCGGTATCTACCTGTAGCATGGTACAAAGTCTAATCCAAAAAAAATGGGATTGCAATGGTATACCCGCATGTATCGCTAATTCTGAATAAACGACGGGTTTTGCTGAACAATTTTTTGAGATAGTTCCATATAACGTTCCATGGATTCGGTGGGAACGGTGGAACAATCCCGTTCATAAATAGCAAACAATTCTTTGGTAACCACCGCATCGGCTAGCGCACGGTGGGCATTTTCGTGCCCAATGTTGTATTTTTTGCTTAAGGCACCTAGGGATCGCTTGCCTATCTCAATGGTTTTTGCCCATTTTAAGGTACATACCAGTTCACGAAAGGGGACGTGTATATCAAATCGCACCAAGGATGTGACCAGCCATGGTATATCAAACTGCGCATTATGGGCCACCAAAGAGGCCCCTTCACTAAAGACCAAAAATTGCGTTAATACATCCCGCAATGCAGGGGCATGTTGAACCATATCATTGGTAATGCCGGTAATTTTGGTAATATGTGAATGAATGGGTTGGGCCGGCTTAACCAGCTCCTGAAAAAACGATTCCGCCCCATCTTCATCGACCTTACAGGCGCCAATTTCAATGATGGAATGGGTCCCCACTTCCAAGCCCGTGGTCTCAAAGTCTAAAAAGACCCGTTTGGGCTGACGAATACCGGAATCAAATAAACCGCCTTGATTGCCACAGACAGGATGATCAAAACAGCGTGGGGTAATATTTGCCTCGGGTTTCTCCACGGTAGGTCCCCCGCAAAACACACATCGCGTATCCCGATTAATGAATACCTTATTCGCGATAATATACGCCAATGTTTTAGCCAAAACACCGCGCGAACAATGGGTACACTGATGATCGGATCCCTGGGGCTGCAATCGACCGACACTGCAATACGGGCATAACACCTCGAACGCCCAATCACACTGAGCACAGGCAACCGTATTTTTTTCTAAACCAATGGTTCGAAACCCATGGCAGGACGGGCAATTCCCCACTGGAATCATGAATGAACGCCGGGTTTGTTTTCGGTATCGTCTGAAATACGGCTGCCCACTGATTGAATTTGCTTATAATATTTGCCCCGATACGGTTTATTGCTGGGACAATCCATTAAACAGAACACCAATTGACATATGCGACGCCCCGCACGGAGCTCAATGGGCAATGAATTGGCATTGAATAATTCCAAGGTAATGCGACCTTCAAACCCCGCATCCACCCATCCGGCATTTTGAATGAATAATCCCATGCGGCCAATCGAACTGCGACCTTCGACAAAGGCCGTTACATGATTGGGTAGCGCAATGTACTCATTGGTGGTTGCCAACAAAAAGGATTGGGGGGGAATAACAATCGTATCCGCCTCGATATCCCTGTACGGAATGGGCTGATCCAAATCCAAATGCGTTCGCTGCGAATCGTCGATCTTTAAAAAATGCCTGCCTAAGGTGCAATCCACCGATGCCGGCTGAATTTGATGATCCGCTAAGGGGTCCACACGAAGTACCCCCTCATCCAATAGCGAGCGAATGGTGCTGTCCGATAAAATCATTCCGAGTCCGCCATTAATTCATCGTAAAATTGATCGGTGATGACATCGGTTTTAATGGATTCAACACGATCCAAAAACACAAGCCCCATCAAATGATCGTATTCATGCAAGAAAATGCGTGCCGTAAAATCGGTATATGTTTCGGATACACGCTCCCCGTTAAGCGTGGTGTATTCCACCAAAATGTGGCAGCGCCGGGGAATATAGCCCCGAATACCCGGAATACTTAAACAGCCTTCCCATTCGTGGGTAACGGTATCGGTCAACGCCGATATGGTGGGATTGATAACAACCAAACCTGTATCTAAGGATGTGTAGGGTGGATTCACCACTTGATTGGGGGCCACAATAAACACCTGCTTACTGACCCCAATTTGGGGGGCCGCAATGCCAATGCCTTTTTCATCGAGTAATACACGATGCATATCTCGAACCAACCGCCATACCGAATTGTCAATCGGCTCGATAACCGGAGCCGCTATCGTTCGTAAAACCGGATGACCAAGTTGACAGATACGCGTCATACTGTATGTAATACTACGATTTAATCACGAATTCATCAATCACTTTTTTATATACGTGACCGTGTGATACCTATCGTGATGGATTATACATCGCCAGGGCGAAATGCGTATGATATAGTCATTATATGAGTGCTTGTACTAACCGTAGTGATGAAGCCGTGGCACCGTCCCATAAATCAACGGCACCTTCATGCACTCATAGTTCGATGGTATTTTACGCCAGTATTGTTTGTGCGCTGCTATTCGGCATGCCCCATCGGGCGATCAGTCGCCCGGTATCGTACCCCGGTGGCTGGACCATCATGCAAAAAAATAACGTCAATCACAGCCTTCATATTCATTACTCGCCCACCGCGTATTATTCGATTGGGTACATTGGTATGTACAGCCGCACTATGCCATCCTGGCAGGGGGCGCAGCTCAATTATTTGGTCAAACGGTGGAACACTCGCCATTCTCAAGCCAATATTTACCTAAAAAGCGGCCTGGGTGTTATGGCCCAGAGGAATCCCCGCGTATCGGGTTTTTCGGGAATTGCCGTTGATTGGGAAACACGCCGTTATTTTGCCAGTTATGACAATCGTTTGGATACTATTGGCGCGACCCTTCATGTTGAACACGATACCCGTTTGGGTATTGCACCCTACTTGGGATCGTATGGCGATTGGCACACATGGCTTATGGTCACGGTTCATTATGATTCACATGCCCCACCGAAACTAACCCCCCTTATTCGCGTATTTAAGTCGGGCTACTTGCTGGAATGCGGGCTAACACCCGATGGTGACGTACTCGTCAATAGCATTATTCGATTATAGTATTATCAACAAGGAGACTTACAAATGAACAAACCAACATTACTTCTATTAGCATTATGGCTGCTTTTAACCCCACTGATGGCTTTAGCCAAGGAACCCGCCCCCCTATCCACGCCACTGGTGACGGAAGCAACAGCGGCAGATACCGACATGGATGCGCTGACCGATGGCGAAACCGTTTATGTGCATGTCAACGGCTTGGTGTGTGATTTTTGTGCCCGCGCTCTGGAAAAAGTGTTTCGTAAACAAGATGCGGTGGCGTCGATTGCGGTGGATTTGGATGAAAAAATCATTACGGTTTATTTTAAGGACAACATGCGTTTGGATGACGATACCATCATTTCATTGATTGCGGATTCTGGGTACAACGTTACCGAAATTGAACATGGCAACTGAACGCCCCTCCGGTTGGCGGCAGATTATTCTGCCATCATTAACCTTATTTACATCGATGGGGACATTGATGTGCTGTGCCTTGCCCGCCCTGCTGGTTACCTTGGGGATGGGGGCCTCACTGGCCGGATTGATTGGAATAGCCCCATGGATTACCGGTATATCTCGGTATAAACCCGTGATTTTTAGCGTTGCGGGTGTGCTACTGATACTGGCCGGCTGGCTGCAATGGCGGGGGCGCTACGCCCCCTGCCCCGCAGATCCGCTTAAGGCTAAGGCCTGTTCTCGGCTTCGTACCGTAAGCTGGATGTTATGGTTGGGGGCGGTTGGGGTGTATGCCGTTGGGTTTTTCTTTGCATTCTTAGGGGTGTTGTTGCTGTAATATAAATCCACGTATTACATTTAGATTGCCTATTGTTGTGGTCAAAATAAAAACATGTATTTAATCATTGTTTTATTAATATAACTCACCATAAAAAACATGCGTTGTATGGTGGAGGTGACAGGAGTCGAACCTGCGACCTACGGCGTGCAAGGCCGTCGCTCTACCAACTGAGCTACACCCCCAACACGTGTAACAATATCATGCCACTACCGGCCTTGTCACGCAAATTTTTTTACTCAACCAATCCCGGTTTGTATCGATAAAATGATCACGGGGGGCAATCCGACGCTACTGGGCCGTATGCCCAGTAGCGTAAAAGGTATCCACCTCATGACACACCCCGCTACAACGAAAATCGACTGAGGTAATAGGTCAAGAAATTTCGGTCTAGGTATCTAAAAAACAACCGATGCGCTGATTCAAGCACCCCTAACAACCGGTCACCCGCTTTTTGATAACACCCAAATATCACCGATTGATGGATCATGCTCTTTAAAATAAACGGTATCATATGATCCGGATTCGCTTGATCCAAAAACATAAATCGGGATTGCACCACCCCTGTATGAATCATACACATACTTTTTGTAACATCGGGATGCTTGGAGATGTTTCCTTCAAACACAATGGTCTTTTCCAAATGCAATTGCGCCCGCATAATGGATACCCACGCCAAATCATATAAATTATTGCAATTAATCATGACACGAACCGGGTGCTTTTTAATGAGTTGAAGACAGGTGTATAATCGCCATTTGTATTGCGCATTGGTACGCACCACACAAAACGATTTTTTACTGGAACAACCCAGCGGTGACTTATGAAATCGAAATATAAACTGACGTTTTTGCTCCGTTGATAGGGTTTCTAGAATGGACTTCACACAAAACACACTTGTGGGAGACAATATATTAATCGATAGACCCATTGTAAATGGCAACGCCCCCAACCCGTGAATATAGGCGGCAGCCGCTCGGGTTTCCTCCGGTGTGGTTACCTCAAAAACCAGCGATTCTATTTTTTGTTTCGTTAACAGTGTTATAATGTCGGTATAATCAAGCGTCAATCGAAACGGAATCATGAGTTGAGTGATTCGCCGCAGTTTAATTTGGATACGTAAGTTTTTAATCAAAGGGACATAATCAACATCCCCTTGTTCAGGAAATACAATAATACCGCAATCATTATCATAGTAACGCGATACATCGCCTTCAAAAAAACGAATCAACTCGGTCAGCAATCGCTTTTTAGCATGTCGTGAACGAGGAAAATACCGATTCAATACATTACTGTACACACTCAATGATGAAAAATACCGCCATGCACCTTTGGTGGATTCCGCCTGCCACGCATACAGTGCCATTAATTTTTGCGTCGATGCCATAAACATGGCTTTGTTTTTAATCGATTTTTCATCACTCTTTGTTAGAATAGACGATCTCATTTTGAGCAATTGATTGTATAAATGCGTGGTTAATGTCACCAATTCTATATTGGACAAATTTTGGTTTTGGGCCAATTGGATGGTACCTAAAATTCGTTGATACATTTGTGACAGTGTCATACCACCATTCTACCCAATACCACTGTGTATTTCTAATTAAAAAACGGCCTGAATAATTTTTGATATATTATAAAATTGTAAATGATTTTTTTGTAAGTCGTCGGTATGAATTGTCCGTGGGTAGTGTTCACGAATCACGGCCTCTAGTTGGCGGTGACGTTCAGGAGAGTATCGGTATTTTTCGGGTAATAATTCGTAATCCGCATCACTAAGGTACAGGGCTAATCGCAAACATGCTGGGCCACCACCATTCATTAAACTCGCGGTTAATGGGGCAAAAACCACCTGATCAATCCAATGAGCGTCCTGCCACTGCTGTACCAACGCCATACTATTCGGACACGTGGCAACGGTGTTGGGACACACCAGCGTGACTCCCTGGGACGTCACCACAACCTGAGAGTTGAATAGGTATGACTGAATGGCCTGATCAATCGATAATTGCGCATTGGATACCACAACATGATGGAGTGGCTGATTCGACGTCCATTTTTGTTGACTAGCCACCTGAAGGGCCTTGGGATCCGTAAATGCATCTTCATGATAGATCAGTACATTTTTAAAGCCAAAAGCAATCACATCATTATGAAAAACCCCCCGATCAATGGCCGCTGGATGTTGTTGGGCCACAACATAGTGTTTGCACCCCACCATCTGTGGAATGGCGCGACTGGCATGCTCGGATTGGCGAGCGGGAAAGCGTTGGGATGACCCCCCATATACAAAAATATAGAGACTACTGGTATCATCCCACAATCGAATGGTGTTTGCGGCACCTTCATCGGGCCATGGGACAGGATCATGCATAACCATGTGGGGCAGCAGTTTTTGCAGCCACAATCGGTGTTGCTCATGTTCGTATGCCCGATGCGGGGTCAACGCCATGTTAGCGGGTACAAATTGAGGTCTTTCCCTATTGGTATCCGCAGCCGGAAAAAAATGGCCGGCATTTGCCATCCACATAAAGGCCGATGACAGATTGGTCAATACCGGCGGGCGATGTTGCCACGGCCGTATGTGTGGCGGCAACAGTAATTGCAGGGCACCCAGTCGATGCACCACGGCAACTTTATCCAACCATTCCAAGGCCCCATCCAAGGGTGTCGCCATGGATTGTGCGGATCGCATGGAGGCGACATTTCCGTACGAATGACCACCAAAATGATTGGTTGGACCGGGCATACAATCCACAAAAGCCTGTCTCATTCGGAGGGTAATCCCGGATACGACAGCGGCCGAATCTGCGATTGTTGTGTGGTAGCCACTGGAACAACACAATGATCAATCATGTTAAACCCCGCCGGCCTAAAATTACCACTGGATTTACGCCCACCAAAGGGCGCCAGTCCCGAGGCACCGGTGGTTGGCACATTCCAGTTGATAACCCCAAAGGACAACTGGTTGAGTGCGTGATGATACTTGGACGCATCTGGTGTAATAATACTGCAGGATAAGCCAAATTGACTGCGATTCGCTTCAGCAAGCGATTCGTCAAATGAATCGGTTCGCGTGACAAATAAAATTGGACCAAATAATTCCTCGTCAAAATGACCATTTCCCATCTCAACACGGGGGGATATTAGATGCCCTTGCCCGGTATATTGACTCGCTAGTAGGGTCTCATACCCATCAAAAACCCCGTCTAAAATACGCGTCTTAATGGATGGCAATACCACCGGACCCATAAATGGATCGTTTGGAGCGGGATAGGTGGCGATGTTCAGGTCCTGAATACGCCGAATCAATGTGGGTATACAGTCGGCATGGGCGCTATTCACAATCAATCGCCGTGCGCAACTGCACCGCTGCCCACTGGTTATAAACGCCGAAGCAATGATGGTATCTATCATACCGTCCATAGCATCCTCTACAATGATTGGGTTATTCCCCCCCATTTCCGCAACGCATAATGTATTATGCTGCTGACACGCCTTCTGAATCTGCTGCCCGACAACCGTACTTCCTGTAAAAAAAATGGCCGACACATGGGGATTGGCCACCAACGCCTTACCAATCGATGCATCGCCATATACAAAGGTAATGGGGCACGGCATTCCCAAAAAAGCCTGCTCCCACAATGCCGCAATACACTGGGTGCTTTGAATGGCATATTCGGACGCTTTAACAATGACATAATTGCCACACAGTAAGGCTGGAATAATTTGGCCATTGGGAATATGTACGGGAAAATTAAACGGGCCAATCACCCCCACCACCCCCAAGGGCCGGCATACCGTTTGAATGAAGGTGTGCTGGCCCCGCTGCTGAGGATAATGCAGGCGATACTGCATGGCCTGTAGGGTTGCATCCACTTTAGCAATGCTTATGGCAACTTCGTTACGGCTCTCCCACAAGGGCTTTCCAATATCCATGCTAATATGATGAGCGATGGTGTCGCTATTGTCCCGTAATAGCTGCTGAAACGCCTTAAGCCGAACCACACGATCCGCTATAGCCATCTGTGGCCAATCGCGTGACTGTGCGTACATAGCTGCGTGGTCATTCAACACCGACACCGGGGTTTGCATAACCGCAACCATCTCTCCGGTATTGGGATTGGCAATCATCATTACGGTCGCTCCTTGACCCAGGTTACGGTATCGGTATTCGAAATCCCCAATCGCTGGGCAATCGTTGCCCATGATGTCCCCGGCAACACACGGGTTGCCCGAAAATCCGTTGTGTGATGATTGCATACAATATACGGGTCATCCATTGACGGCAGATCCACAATCCGACAGCTGCGTGCATATTGGACGGTTCGAATCCGATCGGTTACCGCTTGTACCCGGGGGCCGCCATCAAAAATATCCACCCGATTGGTGATTGAAAAGCCTTCCCCTTCCAACATTTTTTTAGCTCCCACGGTAAATGGATGCACCTGTTGCAAATACGACACACTTCGTGAGGGCAACAAATGCGTGTAAACCGGTTTTTGAGGGAACCGTTTTTCAAAATCATCCACTGACATGGCGACCAACCGCTCGGTATATGAAAAGGGTTTTTTAATAAATTGGCGACCCAGGGCATTCCAAAACGGCGAAACGTTGTTTTTAAACAAAAATCCCCGTAGCTCCGCCCCAATAATGGGCGTAAATACCGATCGATGGCGTTGAACAAATAATAGTCGCGACAACGATAATAACCGCCCGATTCCAAATCGTCGGTAATTGGGGCTCAAAAACAATCCCCCCAGCTCACTTGGGCCATGCCATGTTTTGGATAATTCCAAGTGTGGAAACGGTCCGTTTTGATGATAAATATACGCATATACCGGTCGATCAATGCCCGTACGGGCTTTAATGCCCGCCATGCCCACAACGGCTTGGGCATCTAAATCCTCTAAAACAAATGTAAATAAGCGATTGCTAATGGGATATACCCCGTGAACACTATCCTGGGCTTTTTGAATCAATGTCTCCGCACTGGCCATGGTTTTGGGAACATTCGTCAAGCCACGCTTCGCCATGGTTGAAAAACGATACATGACCGGAGCATCGGAAGGCTTGGGTAACCGTATACAAAAATTATCGGGATACATCATACAACGATCGATCAATAATGGTGATGGCTTCTTCAATATCCGCTTTGGTTACGGCCCCCAAGGGCAATAAGAATCGAATGCGCAATGGGCTGCGGCCGGTTGTGAACCCCATTAATCCATTGTGAAATAAGGCCATTAAAAAATCCATAACCCCCGAACGTTCGCCATGCAGTGGGGTCATCGCAACCATTCCCCCAATGCCATAGGGACCGTGTAATCCCGAATGGGTTTTCGCCAATTTTTGCAATGATGCGGTAAAAAAGTTACCCAACACCATATTGCGACCATCGGAACCAAAATACCCATTGTTTAGAAGATGCGTGATAATGTGATACCCACACTCAATTGCGGTCGTTGAAGCGGTATAGGTTTGACTAATTAGGCCCGGCTTCGGCACCAAATGACCCGCATAAATGGTGGCACAAACCTGCGATAGCTTCCCAATTGTAATAATATCGACATCATTTAAAATATTAAAATGTTGGCTAGCGAACAGTTCCGATGTTCGGCCAAATGTTTGCACTTCATCCACCAAAACCGTCATGTGATGCGTTTTAACCGTGTCAATAATCGCCTTAAAAAAGCCCTCGTCCCCCACATTATAGCCGCCTTCACCTTGCACCAATTCCATACATAACCCCGCGTATTGATTGGGGTATCGCATGATTAGGGTTTCAATCGCATGAATTGCAGCGTTTCGACTCTCGGTAGGCGACTGTGGATCGTAAAAGGGAATGTAGTCCACATGAATGGTTGTGGGCAATCCATGTCGGTATACCGCCTTGTCGGTAATTTGCGCCAATGTTATGGTTCGCCCCATAAAACAATTTTCGAAGGCCATAATGCGGGTTGCGCCGGGTCGGTAATGAAACATTAATTTAAGCCCGTTTTCATTGGCCATTGCCCCAGACGAGGTTAAAATGCAATGATCTTTTTGGGATACATCCAACAATAATTTCATTAATTCAAACGATCGTTCATTTTGTTGCAAATTGCCTTGCATAATCGTGTCTTCAAGTGCGGCATCAATACTGGCATCTTGCAAAAAATCCAATGAATGGCCAAAATGGGCGCCAATACCATTAATAAAATCCAGCTTAATACTGCCATCGGTAAGTAAAACCTTCGCCCCCTTCCCCAATCCCGAACTCACATACGGAAAAAATAGCGGGGCACCTCGATACGCCGCATGTTGGGTCAATTCGGGGGTTATGTCGCGAATGATGGATGCGGGTTTATTCATAAATTGATGTTGATACTCCTGTATGGTTTCTCGGATTAGGGCTTTCGCCTGAACAATGCGTTGATCTTGTAACATGCGTTTTAAATGAAATGGCTGTGACATAATCGCTATATACCCTATTTGTACAATGTTTAAACCTCTCGCAAAACGGGCATATGGGATTCATGATCACCGGTATATGGAAAGCCCTGCTAATGGCCAGTCTTGTTGCCTGCACCCAAAACACAATCCCCCATAATGACGCTACGAATGACCCGGCACCACCATTTACCGTATCGACCGCGTATGTGAGCGTTGATTATGCCCAATTTACCCTGAACTACACCGATTTTGATGCCGTATCTTGGGTGGAAGTCCGGCGGGACACCAGCGCATTTCCAGCAACCACATACGATGGGGACCTGGTATTTTTAGATACCACATTTAAAAACGAACTGTATGACTATAACCCCATCACAGGAACCGCTACACTATCGCCCCATCAATCGTATTACTATAGCGTGTTTTACGCCCCCACAGCCCAAGCAAAACCCATTAAATTAACGGATATTTCTATTAAGACGCTGTCGTACAAAGCCGGCATGCATCAAACCTTGCAGGAACTCATGGCAGCCGCCCGAGCCGCACAGCCCAACCTACAGTTTATGATCGCCTCCAATCGAGCCGATGTATTATTGGATACCGATGCGATGGAAACGGTATTCACCACACATCCGGTTATTACTAGCCTATCGGGGGTGGTTCTTACCCCGTTGCAATTTGACTACGCCAATGGATACACCACCCGTGACACACCGGGAATAACGCCCCAAGAACGGGCACTATTCCCCACAGACATGCCCCTGTTTGGATTGGATTACGCCGATGCTAACAATGCCACGACCATCACAGCAGCTCAGGCATACGCCAGCGATAATAACATCATTGAATTGGTTCGCCCCCATAGCCTAAGTGGATTGTCGGCGATGACCCTGCCAAGCGACACAACTACCGATGCTATCTCACACGTAGCTGATGCGAAAAATTTTATATTCATGGATCGGGCAGACGAGGTAACTACCTATTTAGATGCCCTTAAATCCAGTGATTACGATCTGATTATTATGACCCCTTTTTCAGCGGATAGCAGCTGGGAAAGTCCCCGTTCTGCCGAGGATGTGGACGCACTGCGCACAAAATCCACCGGCAACTCGCGATTGGTTTTTGCTTATATTGATATTAGCCGCGTTTTTTCCACCGATACGACCTATTGGCAATCCGAATGGAACAATATCCAATCACAGCCTCAATGGATCAATAAAAATATCACGCCCAACTCACCCGATTATTACGCAAATTATTGGCGCCATGAATGGAAAACCATTTTAAAAACCATGATCACCACCATTGCCACGAAGGGCTATAACGGGATTGTGTGGGGAAATACCCATGTATATGCCCAATTTCCCATCAACTAACCTTTATCGGATCAACTAACCTTCCAATCGCTTAATTAATGTGCGGTAGTTAATACCCAAGCGTTTCGCCGTTTCGGATTTATTAAAATTGCATAGCTTAAAGGTTTCGTTTGCATGGATCTTTAACAATTCTTTCTCCGAAAACTGTGCCAAATATTCCATATCTTCAGCAATGGGGGGGATCATATCGTTTGGAATAAAGGCTTGCAAAATGTCGTCTGTAATCAGGGTTCTATTTTCGAGGATGGTAAGCCGAGATAATACGTTTTGCATTTCTCGGACATTACCCGGCCACGAATACCGCATCAACAGCTTTTGGGCACATTTGGACAGTTTTTTAAGCGGCTTTTTAAACTCTTTGGCGTATTTATTGAGCAAATGTTCCGCAATTAATACAATATCATCGCCACGATCTTTTAATGCTGGAATATAAACCGGAAACGTGGATAATCGGTAATACAAATCTTCGCGAAACCGACCTTCATGACACATTTTTTTTAGGCTTTGATTGGTAGCCGCTATGATGCGAGCATCAATTGAAACGAGCTTGGTACCACCAATTCGCTCAACGGTTTTATTTTGCAATACACGCAACAACTTGGCTTGTAAGGCCAGTGGTAGCTCCGCAATCTCATCCAAAAATAAGGTGCCTCCTTTGGCGGCCTCAAACTTTCCTTTTTTTTGATCATCCGCGCCCGTAAACGCCCCTTTTTCATACCCAAACAATTCAGACTCAATTAAATTTTCTGGAATGGCCGCGCAATTAATGCTGACAAAGGGTCCCTCAGCACGCGAACCGGTATAATGAATGTATGCTGACACCACATCTTTTCCAGTTCCACTTTCGCCTTCAATTAATACCGTAACATCGGTATTTTTGATGGTATCCAAGTGCGAAAATAACTGTTGAATGCTGGGCGCATTTCCAATAAAGGGGGTTCGGGTATATCGCCCTTGACTCAGACTGGTTGACGCTATGGCCTCCTCAACAATGGTAAGAATGTGATGAATGTCGAAGGGTTTCTCAATAAATTCAAAGGCCCCTTCTTTCTGAAACAATCGCTTGGTTGTCAAATCCCCAAACGCACTAATAATAATAATGGGGACATCCGGCTTAATGATTTTAGCCGCTTTCAAAAATTCCAAGCCCGTCATTTCAGGCATTTTATAATCGGCTATAATCAGCTGTGGGTCATGCTTAACCAGATACGACAACCCTTCTTTGCCGTTTTTTGTGTAATCAAAATGATATTTTTTTTCATCTAAGAACGTTTTAAAAGAAAAAAAAATCACCTCATCGTCGTCAATGAGTAGTACTCTGGGGAGATCCATGCAGAATTATTCTAGACGATGTTATGAACAAAAACAATACCTGTTTATGAATAAACCGATTGAGCGAATTATGACCATCATGGTACCATAACGTGTATGAGTTTTAGCCTACCACGCGGCACCCAAGATATTCTTCCCGACGAAATGCCGAAGTGGCATATGATTGAACAAACGGCTCGCGATTTGTTCTCAACATATAATTTTTCGGAGATTCGAACGCCTATTTTTGAGTACACGCCTATTTTTGCACGTGGCATGGGCGAACATTCGGACATATTTACGAAAGAGATGTATTCGTTTGAAGATAAAAGTGGTCGTCATTTAACCCTACGTCCCGAGGGCACTGCCGCTGTTACCCGTGCCACCATTATGCACGCCTTACATAAAAAAATGACCCCATTAAAATTGTATTATATTGGTCCTTTTTTTCGTTACGAACGCCCTCAAGCGGGACGGCATCGGCAGTTTCACCAAATTGGCGTGGAATACATTGGGGAAGATTCCGCTTACGTGGATGCAGAAGTTATTGCAATGGGGTATCATTTGTTTGAGTCACTAGGGATTACCGATCTTAAAGTCTGCATTAATTCTGTAGGATGTGATGTTTCCCGCCCTGTTATTGAAGAAATGGTCAAACAGTTTTTATCACAAAATATAACAAAGCTGCCCAAACACATTCAAGAAAAATTTCACAGCAATCCGCTGCGGATATTGGATTCCAAAGATGAGGTTGTTCAGGCTTATATTGCTGGAATGCCCGATATAAAAGATGCATTGACTCAAAAATCCAAAGATCATTTTTTTAGTGTCTTACAACATTTGGACGAGATGGCCATTCCGTATCACGTGACCAACACCTTGGTTCGTGGGTTGGAATATTATACCGAAACGGTGTTTGAAATTGTATCGGAGCATTTGGGTGCCCAAGGCACCGTTTGTGGTGGGGGGCGTTACAATAACTTGTCCGCTGAATTGGGGGGTCCCAATTTACCGGCATTTGGATTTGGATTTGGGATTGAACGCACAATTATGTTATTAGATCACCTCAAAAAAAATTATACCCAATCCATTGATTTGTACCTCATTCCTATGGAACCCTTATCCCGTGATCGATTGTTTTATTTGATGCATAAATTGCGAAACTGCAATATATCCTGCGAAATGGGGTATACCAATAATTTAAAAAATCAATTAAAACGTGCGGACCGATTAAATGCTAAGCGGGTGGTCATTAGTCGCGAAACCGACCGTGAAACCAAAACGGTTGAATACAAAAACATGCTCAACCGAACCCAAGAAACCGTTCCATTGGCCGATTTGTTTGAAGTAATTGTGAGTGATTTTGATGTGAATGAGAGTGACTATATCGAATGAGCATCGCGATTGTTCCCGCCATTGATATTATTGATGGTCAGTTGGTTCGTTTAAGGGAGGGGCGTTATGATGCGGTCACTACGTATCCAACCCATCCTGTGGACATGGCCAAACGGTACCGTGATGATTATGGGCTCACCCACATTCATATTGTGGACTTAAACGGTGCCGTGGATGGCCAATTAACCAACCTCAGCACCATTCAGGCCATTGCAAATCTGCCGAATATTTCGGTGCAGGTGGGTGGTGGCGTGCGTCATATGAATCACTGCCGTCAGCTGGTGGATAGTGGTGTTGACGCTGTGATTATTGGATCATTAATTGCCAGCAACTTTGCGACATTTACAACCTGTGTCACCACGTTTCCGGATCGCATTATTGCCGGACTGGACATTAAAAACGATTGTTTGGCCGTATCGGGGTGGACAACCGAAACCCAATTGGGTATTCCCGATTTGGCGACAGCATTAAACGCCCTGCCTTTGCATAGCATTATATCAACCGACATTGCACGTGATGGTACCTTTGGGGGGTTAAATCTAGATCTATACACCACCCTTTCAGACGCTTGCCGTCATCGCATTATTGCCTCCGGTGGCGTGGCCTCTATCGAGGATATTATGGCATTGCGTGCATTGAATCGACCCAATATTGTGGGGTGTATTGTGGGTAAGGCAATCATTGAAGGTCGCATTACCGCTGATGATATTCGGTCTCTGGCATGAATGTATTGTTGCTACTGGGTAGCACCCTATTGCTTACAACCGTATCCAGTTTTGCTTGCAAGCGTTTAAAATTACCTCAAGTTATTGGCCATTTGATGATTGGGATTGTATTGGGCACCTCTTTATTGAATATGATATCACCTTCTATTATAACGGATTTAACGATGGTTACGTATTTTGCGCTAGCCTTGATTGGATTTTCTATTGGCGGGGAATTACGCTGGGCACGTATCAAACGATTTGGACTATCTATTTTGATTATTACGGCATTTGAATCGATTGTATCGTGTGTTATGGTATTTTTAGGGGTATATGCCCTAACCAAGCAATTGGGATTGGCGTTATTATTAGGGGGATTGGCCTGTGCTACTGCACCGGGTGGGACTACGAATGTCATTCAAGAATACAAATCACGGGGGCCATTGACATCCACTTTGTATGGCGTTGTCGGGGGCGATGACGCCTTGGCCATTATTTTATTTTCATTTTTATCGGGATTTGCCAAGGTAGCCATTGGGGCAGTTGATTCGTTATCGGTGGGGACAATTTTAGGGCATGTGTTTATGGATATTGGGGGAGCGATCATATGGGGCGGATTACTGGGACTGGTGTTTGCACTGTGGTTACTGCGAATTCGAAATACTGAAGCACGCGCTGTGTTAATTTTAGTGAGTATTTTACTCTGTGCAGGAGCCGCTGTGTACATGAACGTATCCCTTATATTGGCCAGTATGGCCATGGGTATTGTTATTGGTAATATTCATCCGCATCGTGCACGAAGCTATTTTAATAGCTTGGATGGGCTATCCAATCCCGTATACATGGTGTTTTTTGTGCTTATTGGGGCCCGATTGAATATTTCTCTGATTCCGACCATGGGCGCCATTGGCATCACCTATTTTTTATTTCGCACATTTGGTAAATACACCGGCGCATTTGTGGGGGCCTACGTTGCTAAGACACCGGCTAAAATTCGTCAAAACATTGGGCTTTGCTTATTTTCTCAAGCGGGGGTGGCCATTGGATTAGCCATATCCCTGGATATTGAATTCGCCAATTACGGCCCACTCGTGCAGGATGTATCTCAGCTTATTTTAATGGTCATCACATCGTCCACACTGATTTTTCAGATCATGGGCCCGTTAATGACCAAATACGCGCTTACAAAAGCCAATGAAACTCATGTATACTAATACTATATGTTTGATAAATATTTTGGTTTCTTAAAATCCCACGACGAAGATTCAATTATGAAAATGTTATTGGATCATGCCCGTATTGATGCGAATGAGTTGGGACTTCTTGAAAAAATGATGTCTAGGCTACTTGGTCAGACCACCGAAGGGGATTTAAATACCATGTACCAAACATTAACGGATATTGATGCGAACAACGTCAAAGTATTTGAAACCGTTACCGATCAAATTATTCAGTCGCAATTTGATTTTCAAAAGCAGTACGATTTGCTGCGACTGCAACAACGCATTGATAATGTGTCGGGATTGATTATTGCCTCAGCAAAACGGGTGTTAATTGTGCATAACATTGGCACAACCATTCCGGAACCACTGCATGATAGTATGCACCGATTGACTCATTTGGTCGTGGAATCCCAACAAACCTTTATTAAAGCCTTACAAACCTTTCAAACATCCCGAAAAGACGTTATTAAACTCATCCATCACGCCGAGGAACAAGAAAGTATGATTGATACCATTCGATCAGAAGCCTTGGAAGTATTGTTTCGATTAGGTAACGATACTGTCATAAAAATGGGGGATTTATTGGCCTTAGAAGGCTTAATTGAGGTGATTGAAGACACCTCCGATGGCATAAAATCCGCAACAACCAGCTTGGACTGGCTGTTGCTATCCTAGCCCGGTACGGGGTCGTTACACCGATTGAACGATATCGGTGATTTCGGGAATTTCGGACTTTAATCGGTTTTCAATGCCCATTTTGAGGGTCATGGTTGATGACGGGCACGTGCTGCAGGCCCCTTGCAATCGGAGGCTAACCACCCCATTATCAAACCCCACCAATTCAACATCGCCTCCGTCCATGGCAATAGCGGGTCGAATTTCATCGTCCAGTATTTGCCGAATTTTAATTTCAATATCTGATGCATTGGCATTTTTTTTGGCACGCCATTCATCTACAAACGCACGATTGATTACTGGATTACCGGATTCCAAATACGCCACAATGGTATCCCGAATCGGACTTAATAAGACTTCCCACTCCGCTTCTTGTGTTTTTGTAACCGACACAAAGTTGAACCCAATCATTACAATGGTAATCCCGTCAATCGCTAGCAATTGTTGGGCTAGGGGCGATTCGCTTAAGTAATCCACATCGGCTTGAAACTCCACGGATCCGGATTCAAAAAAATGCATATTGGGCAAAAACTTCACCGCGTTGGGATTGGGTGTTGGGCTGGCCGATAATTGAATGTGTTTTTTAGTCATAGTATTCCTCCATTAATAGTGTATTACGAATGTGTTGCATCCTCAGTGGATACGGGTGTTGGTGATTGCTGCAATGCCGCTTCCAAAGCGCGCCAAATTAAGGTCGCGCATTTAACACGCATCGGAAACGATTTTACATTTTGAAAAATCATTAAATGCCCCAACTCGCTTTCAGGGGGGGGGGCATCGGTGGTTAGCAGTTGAATAAAGGCGTCTTTTAATCGAATAACCGCATCCAGCGAAGTCCCTTTAATGTGCATGGCCATTAATGAGGCCGCCGATTTGGAAATGGCACAGCCCTCGCCGTAGAACCCCACATCGGTGACCATGCCATCTGTTACAACCAGGTGAATGTGGTAATCATCGCCACACAAGGTATTGACGCCATGCGCGTGATGCGTGGGAGCATCCAGCTTGCCAAAATGGCGGGGATTTTTGTTGTGATCCAACAACACCCGCTGATACAGTTTATTGCTCATGTTAAAAACACCTCCTGAACACGATGCAATGAATCGCAAAGTCGATCAATATCGTTCATGGTATTATACGCAGCCAGAGATACCCGTGCCGTTGCAACCACCTGTAAATGGGCCATGGTTGGCTGGGAACAATGATGGCCAACACGAATGGCAATGCCATCTTGATCCAAAATGCTGCCCACATCGTGGGGGTGCACATCGCGTACGTTAAACGATATAATCGGGCTTTCGGCAGGTTTGGGCCCGTATAGCTGCAAAAAATCCAACTGGGATAAGCGCGTGTAGGCATAATTGGTTAGGTCGCGTTCATGGGCCTGAATGGCCGGCAATCCCACGGATTGGATGTAAGCAACGGCTGCGCCCAACCCAATGGCTTCGACAATAGCCGGGGTTCCGGCTTCAAATACAATAGGCGGCTTGGCAAATGTGGTGGCTTCATGGGTCACGCGTTCAATCATATCGCCACCAAAGGTAATGGGCGCTACCCGATCAATCACACGATCGTTCATATAACACACGCCAATCCCTGTTGGGCCATACATTTTATGCCCCGAAAAACAATAAAAATCCGGATCCAATTCATGAAGATCCACCCCATCATGGGCAATGGCCTGGGCCCCGTCAATTAAAATGGGAATATGCTTCGATTTGGCAAGGCGGACGCAATCGTCTACGGGGAAGACACTGCCCAAGGCATTGGATACCTGTGTTAGGGCAACAAATCGCGTGCGATCGGTTAATGCGGCCTGAAATTGAACCATATCCAAGTGCCCGTACGAATCAACCGGCACGTAAACCACCCGAGCCTGAGCCTCTTTGGCCATCATTTGCCAGGGCACCATATTGGCATGATGCTCAATGGCTGACACAACGATTGTATCGCCGGGCTGCAGCAACGATCGTACAAATCCCCGCGCTACCAAATTAATGCCATCGGTGGTTCCTTTGGTAAATACAATATTGCGATCCTGTTTGGCATTTACAAAGGCCGCCACATCGCGACGTGCCTTGGCATAGGCCGCTGTGGACTCCGCACTCAAACGGTACACACCCCGATGCACCGTGGCGTATTGATGCGTGTACATGGCGGTCATGGCATCGATTACCGCATCCGGCTTTTGGGTCGTAGCTGCCGAATCCAAGTACACCAAATCCGGTCGATTGCGCAGTAACGGTATATCCGCTTTAATCATATAATGTGGTCAAGACCATCCATTATGGCCGCGGTATCATCCCCTGCAAACGTCAACACATCTTGTATAAAGGCCTTTAATAGTAGCGAACGACTCACTAGGGGATTCAACCCCCGACTATTTAAATAAAATAACGCGTCTGACGGAATATCCCCAGTTGTTGAACCATGGGAACACTGTACATCATCCGCCTCAATAAACAGCTGGGGCCGTGAATGCACCGCCGCATATTCATCCAAAATAATATTTTGATTGAGTTGATACGAATCAATTTGCTGGGCCTTGGGGGCGACGCTTACTTTGCCATTGTATTCAAATACGCTATCGTTTTTGTTTAAGGATTTAAACAGTTGCCGCGACTGTGTATTCGGCGCGTTGTGGTGGACATGGGTATTGTAAAACGACTGATCACCACACCCATTAATCGACAGTCCGTGCAAGGTGGCTTGCGCGGTTTCTTGGTTTAAATAGACACGACTTTGGAACCGTGCATTCGCGCACAAAACAGCCGTATTAATGGCTTTGAAAACAGCATTTTGGCTGACATAAACATCCATAAAATCCAAGATCGCCCCTTTGTTTTGGGCGTTGGTATCGACAATTGTTACCGATGTACCGGGGGTTAGATGACAGGCTAACTGGTTATTTTGAAGGGATTTTTGGGTATTAATAAATCGTCGATGAACCCGAACCGTTGAATCGGTGCCGGTTAGTGTTACATCGCTGGATTGATACCCATCGGCTTCATAAATCAGGGTAATATCACCATTAAATTGCTGACATTCCAGTTGGATAGTGACATCTTTTTTTAATTGGACAAACGGATTTTGTGTCGATGCGATTGGTGGAGCGGCCTGTTTGGTCACCGTAATCGCCGGATCCAAGGCCCCCCACACGCAGGTATCATTAAAAAAATACAATGTATTGGGTTCAACCTCACGGTGGGGTTTGGCTACGGCTTGAGTTAATGGCGTGGCTAGCACACGCGATACATCGTAGTAGCACCAATCCTCATGGTTCGCCTGGGGCGGCGTTAAATTATGTTGAAGCAGTTGATCAGCCAGTGTTATTGCGGTCATGGGTTATCTCGCGCTTACAAACCCATCGTAACCGGATTTATCCAATGCCATAGCAAGGGATTTGTCGCCGGTTTCAACAATCCGACCGTCCATCATAATGTGCACGTAATCGGGTTCTACGTAGGTGAGCAATCGTTGGTAATGGGTGATGAGTAAAAAGGTATTGGTGGGTTGACGCAAGGAACGAATCCCCGTGGCAACATGCTTGAGGGCGTCAATATCCAATCCCGAATCGGTCTCATCCAAAATGGCTACCGCGGGTTTTAGAACCGCTAATTGCAGTAGCTCGTTGCGCTTTTTCTCGCCCCCTGAAAATCCCACATTCAGCTCACGCTCCAAAAAGGATTCGGGAATGCTTAATTGTTGACACACATTCTGCAAATGGTCCTGAAACACCAAGGGGTCCATAGGCTCCAATCCCTGATGTTTTTGCTTGGCGTTGTAGGCCATGCGCAAAAATTCATCGTTGGGCACACCGGGAATTTCAATGGGGTATTGAAACGCTAAAAAAATGCCCATTAATGCCCGTTGCGTCGCGTCCCATTCCAAAATGGATTGGCCATTTAGTTGAATGTCACCGCTTGTAACCGTGTATTGCTCATCCCCGGCAATGAGTTTGGATAGCGTGGATTTTCCGGATCCATTTGGCCCCATAATGGCATGAATTTTGCCCGGCTCCAGGGTTAGATCCAAGCCCTTAATGATGGGGGTTTCGGTTTCTGTAATAGTGGCGTGTAATTGATTAATGGTTAACATGGTATTTCTCCTATTGTATTTATCCAACCGAGTGTTCCAATTGAATGCTCAGTAGCTGGTTGGCTTCTAGTGCAAATTCATCCGGTAATTTTTGGAAGACATCTTGGCAAAATCCGCTGACAATGGTGGCCAGGGCATCGTCCAACGAAATGCCCCGACTCATCAAATAAAACAATTGATCTTCGCCCACCTTGGACGTGGATGCTTCATGCTCAATAACCGTATGTTTATTGGTTGTGGTAATGTAAGGAATGGTATTCGCCACACTGGTATCCCCAATCAACATGGAATCGCATTGGGTGTAATTACGAGCGCCGTGGGCCGATTTATTGGCCTTGACCAATCCGCGATAGGTATTGTGGGAGGATCCTGCCGATATGCCTTTTGAAATAATTGTGCTGCGTGTGTTTTTGCCAATATGCACCATTTTAGTGCCCGTGTCCGCCCGTTGATGGTGATTGGTTAAGGCTACGGAATAGAATTCCCCAACGGATTCATCGCCAATAAGTAGGCAGCTGGGGTATTTCCAGGTAATGGCTGACCCGGTTTCGATTTGCGTCCAGGATATTTTGGATTGACGTCCCAGGCATTTGCCACGTTTGGTCACAAAATTGTAAATCCCTCCCTTACCGGTTTTTTTATCGCCCGGGTACCAATTTTGAACAGTGGAATACTGAATGGTTGCGCCTTCTAATGCCACCAATTCAACAACGGCGGCATGCAATTGGTTGGAATCAAACTTGGGAGCGGTGCACCCTTCCAAGTACGATACCGATGCCTGATCCTCGCAAATAATAAGCGTCCGTTCGAATTGACCGGTGTTTTCTTCGTTAATTCGAAAATAGGTGGATAAATCCATAGGGCATTGAACGCCCTTGGGAATCCATACAAAGGAACCATCTGTAAAAACAGCCGCATTCAGGCAAGCAAAAAAGTTGTCCGTAAAGGGGACGACTGAGCCCAAATACTGCTGAATCAGATCGGGATACTCGATAATGGCTTCGGACATGGAACAAAAAATAACGCCATGCTTTTTTAATTTTTCTTTATAGGTTGTGGCCACCGAAACGGAATCAAACACCGCATCAACCGCAACCCCAGCCAATTGCTTTTGCTCGATTAAGGGAATGCCCAATCGATCAAAGGTTCGTTTGAGTTCGGGATCGATCTCATCCAAACTTTTGGGCTTGTTGGCGAGGGATTTTGGCGAGGCATAGTAATGCAAATCGTTGTAATCAATGGCGGGGTAATCAAAGGCCGCCCAATGCGGCTCTGCCATTTTTTGCCAATGCGCAAAAGCCTTTAGCCGAAAATTGAGCATGAACTCGGGCTCATTTTTTTTGGCCGAAATGCGCCGAATAATGGATTCGTTTAATCCTTTGGGGAATTTTTCGGAATCAATGTTGGATCGAAACCCGAATTCATAGTCTTTTTCGACCAGGGTTTCTACCGTTTTATCGTGATCCGGAAATAACATGGGATGACCTCCTTACTAAATCATAAATGGTATTTTTTGTGAGTACGTGTTGAATCGATTGTTGAATGTCTATGTAAAGTGGCAAAATTGCGCAACCGTTGTAAAGTGAACAGACGGATTTGTCGGATAAGCATTTGGATATGACTTGCGTGGGTTCTACAACCGCATAGACATCGTAAAGGGATCGATTATAGGCCGATTTTGATAACGATACCCCCCCCAATCGGCCTTTTTTGGACGATATGATATTGCTTTTGGATAGCTTATGGATGATTTTTATTAAATGATTGTAGGGGATTCCCAAAATTTTGGACACATCCTGGGATGTGTGAACGGTATTTTCGTTTCCTAAGAAGGTAATCACACGTAATGCAAATTCAAATGATAATGATACTTTCATAATCTGCATTTAGCATACAAAAAAAAACAGGGGGGATCAATACCTGGATGGGGGCATTTTAGGGGACGGGGTGCCGCCGCTTTTCGCGACTGTTTTTTTGGTCTATTTTTTTATATTCAACCGTTTGGCTACATAGTTTAGGGTTTTTTTAGCACGCGACTCTTTATTTAAAATTTTTAAAATGTCTTCCGCGTGAGCTTTTGTTGGGGATGTCGTTGTGTCACGCGCATGTTCTAATATCGAAATGCCGCCGGAATTGATGATTTTTGAACGGTTATTTGGATGCTGCGACAATTCGTTTAGTGCTCATGCAGCTCGGATTTTTTGGTCATCGGTTGTGCCTGTTTGCAGCAGATTTAGTAGTGGAGGAATGCCGTTTGAATCGCCAATCATTGCTTGGTTGTTTGTGTGGTTGGCAGCCAGATTCCTCAAGGCTACCGCCGCGGCACGTTCTTTAACCGCATCACTCCCATTTTTTAATAACCGTATCTGATCCACAATATCCTCCTCTATAGACCCTCCGCATCTGACGTGTCCGATGATGATTCCCGTGATTGTGATTCATTCCCAATAGCCTCCCCCACAGTCGAATTGCTTAACGAAACACCGCAATCCCTAACCGGTTCAACAACCCGATTCGTCACCGTACTTGGTAACTTCGATTCATTTTCACCTCAATGGCTGGCATCCCCCAACAACGGCATTGATTAATCATGACTCTCTCCTCTGTATTTATTAATTGCTAAATACAGTACAAAAAAACGCGTTAATCGTCTATAAAATGCTCCAAACCATACACAAGACCCCGAACCGACAGCACCTTTTTAATCGCCAAACATACACCCGGCATAAAGCTGCTGCGATCCAGACTATCGTGTCGAATCACCAATCGCTGACCCGCCGCCCCAAAAATCACATCCTGCGAAGCCAAATACCCGTTTAATCGCACCGAATGAATGGGCACATTGTGATAATACCCGCCCTTGCTCCCCGCAATCCGCTCCGTTTGTTGCAACCCCATCGCATCCGCATTCACCCGTGGATGCGATGCCATCATCATATCCACCGTTTTAATCGCCGTGCCCGATGGCGCATCCGCTTTTTGGGGGTGATGATACTCAATAATCTCTACCGTATCCATGTAGCGTGCCGCTTTTGCCGCAAATTGCATCATGAGTATGGCCCCAATGGCAAAATTGGGGCATACCGCAATCCCTGTGCCCTGCTCACGGGCCAACGCATCCAATTGCCTCAATTCGTCTTGCGATAAGCCCGTTGTGCCAATCACCGCCGCAACACCCGCTCGCAATACCGTTTTTGCGTTCTCAAACACCCCCTCCGGGCGCGTGAAGTCCACCACCACCTGTGGCGATGTGTGCGCCATCGCTGCTGCCAACGGCGTGTCCACATCACAAGACGCCACACACGTTAATCCCGGGTCATCCGATATGGCCTGAACCGTTGTGCGCCCCATGTTTCCCTTTGCCCCATTTACAATAACCCGAATCATATACAACCTGCCTTTCGTTCTAAAATATGCTGCTTAATATCTGTAAAAATTGTGTCCGGGGATCGGTTTTCCGCATCAATCGCAATAAAGCGATGCGCGTGCATGTGCACACAGGCTCGATACGCCCTTCGAACACGCTCATGAAAATCATGGGTCTCATGCTCAAATCGATCCAATGCCCCCCGTTTTGAGGCTCGACGCAACCCTTCATCCACACTGACATCTAAAAAAAATGTCAGGTCCGGCTCAACAGCCTGTGTTAATTCAATGATCGCCCGAATATCCGACTCCGAATGCTGACGACCCCCGTACTGGTAGGCGTATGTCGAATCAATGTACCGATCGCAAATCACCCATCGCCCTGCCGCAATCGCCGGCGCAATCACCTGATGCACATGCTCCGTTCGGTCCGCCGCAAATAAAAACAGCTCCGATCGGTTGGTGGTTAACCGGGAATCACGCGATAGCTGACGCAAATGAACCCCCAACTCCGTGCCACCCGGCTCTTGTGTCAATACATGGTCAATGCCTTGACGGGTTAAATAATCCGATAATAATTGACGTTGCGTGGATTTACCCGATCCCTCAATGCCCTCAAAGGTGATGAACATACCGCTTATTCACACTGTTGGCAATGTTGGGGTACACCCGAACACGTCGATTGGGCTCTTCCCCAATACTTAATGATGATAACTGCCGCTCACCCGCAATCCGATGCTGAATCCGCCGATGAAACGAATGCCGTGGCGACGCATCAAAGGCACGCCCCTCCGCAATCACCCGATCGCATATGGCGTGAATTTCACTGGATACATCCGCTTGAATGGCGTCATCCGATTGGTCCAACCGAAAATAATCCCGCAAAAATTCCTGAATGTGCTGCTGAGAATTGGAGGGAATCACATGAACCGGCAATCGATGCCCTTTCAACAGCTGCTTTACTTTTTGGTTGGTTTTGATTTGGGACTGCGTGGTCAATAAAATATCCGCATCCGCAATGGTTTGCGCCACCGTTGCCGCCACACCCAATTGCTGAATCACGGCGTATATTCGATCGGTATTCACCGCAAAGGGAAATATCGCCGTTAAGGCGTCCGGCGAATACACCACATCCGTGTCAAATTGGTCCGACCAATGAATGACCGCATCTTGTTTAATGATTTCACCCTGATCCATTTGCCGCATCTCGGGCTGATACTCCTCACCCCGTAAATACAAATCCACCACCTTGGACACATCTTTATAGACCGCCACCGCATGGCGATGCTTAATCTCCACAATAAAATCAAAGGTCGGCGGGGACTTTCGCTCCAAAACGGTTTTTTGCGTCCCACGCATTTTGGCCTCCTCATCCCCCAACACAACCGGCTGAATACCTCCCAATAAATCCGATAACGTGGGATTGCGCAATACATTAATGAAATCGTCCCCATGGGCCGTTCCAATCAATTGCACCCCACGCTCCGCAATGGTTCGCGCCGCCTTGGACTCCAATTCCGTGCCAATCTCATCCACAACAATCACCTGCGGGGTGTGATTTTCCACCGCTTCAATCATGACCCTATCTTGCAACTCCGGCGATTTCACCTGCATCCGCCGCGCATACCCAATGCCCGGATGCGGAATGTCCCCCTCGCCCCCAATCTCATTAGAGGTATCAATAACCATCACCCGCTTATCAAGATCTGTTGATAAATACCGTGCGGCCTCACGCAACTTCGTGGTTTTTCCCACACCCGGAGGCCCCAATATCAAAATGTTCTTCCCCTCTTTTATTAGGTCTTCAATTAAGGTAATCGCCCCAATAACCGCGCGCCCCACACGAATCGATAAGCCTAAAATGGCCTCCTGACGATTTCGTATGGCCGATATGCGATGCAATGTGCGCTCAATCCCCGCTCGATTGTCGGAATTAAAAGCCCCAATTCGCTGCACAACATGGGCAATATCCGAAAAATTCACATCCGCAAAATCCCGCAACCGCACCTGCTCACTGTCAAATCGAATGGATGGTGGATGCCCCACATCCATCACCACCTCATACAATGTGGTCAATAACGGATGGGCGCGCAGATGCGCCTGAATGGCATCCGGCAATACATCCAACAATCGATTGACGTCCTCATCAAAATGAATAATCTGTTCACGTGTCATAATAATCGTTTCCCTTCAAAGGCTTTATCGATGGTAACCTCATCCAAATACCCCAAATCCGCCCCAATTGGAATGCCTTGCGCCAATTGGTAAAGCGACACCCCCACACCCGATAAATACTCTTTCAAGTACAACACCGTCGTATCCCCTTCCACCGTAGGATTTAACGCCAAAATGACGTCCCGTACCCCTGTGGCCACAATCCGATCCCGCAATTCCTTAAATCGCAACATTTCAGGGTAAATGCCATCCAAAGGCGAAATAACCCCTCCCAAAACATGGAACAACCCATCAAAATGACCCGTTTGATCAATGTTTAATACATCTTTTGGCTCCGATACCACACAAATAACCGACCGCTGCCGACGTGTGTCTTTGCAAATGTGACAATAATCCCCCCATGTCAAATAAAAACAGGCTTTACAAAACCGGATATGGGTTCGTGTATGCGTCAGTGACGCCGCAAATTGGTTCACCCGCTCCGGTGACAACAAAATCGTTTCCAATGCCATGCGCTGAGCCGTTTTACGACCGACGCCTTTGAACATCGAGAAATGACCAATAAGCTCATCCAACGGAAACGTTTGAGACGATAAACCGGATGTCAACCGCTATACCAACTAGCCGCCGAACAAACCACCCGTTACCGATTGTAATTTGGTGGTTGCCAAGTCTTTGGCCTCTTTAATGCCTTTGCTAAACGCATCACGCACCGCTTTTTCCAGCGTCTTTTTTTGATCGGGTGACAATAATGAGGGATCAATCTCGAACTTATTAACCCGCAACTCCCCCGTTATTTCAATTTTGATTTTACCGTTTAACTCGCTCACAGGAATAACCGTGGCCTCCAGCTCTTTTTGAACTTTCTCCATCATCCCCTTCATATTTTGAGCATCTTTTAATGCCTTACCCATATTTTTAAACTTTTCTAACATATGCATAACTCCTTTCGCATGACCTTATTGTATTACGTGACCTTCAAACATTTCAACAATTTGATTGACTGTTTTGCACGATGGCGGGGATGGGTTTTCCGTAGTGACTGCCGGTACCGGGGGCGGGCCCGCGGATTCAGTTGCTGACAGAGCCGGTACGGCGGGGTCCGATTCGGTGGACAACGGTATGCTTGATGGCGGCATTGGCGTTTGCAGCGTATCGGTGACCTCCGTGGATGCTGGTGCCTGAGTAGCTGCCGTAGATGCTACTGGCAATGCATACACCTCATTAACATCCGTTACCACAACCCAATCCGATAATGCGGTGTTGTGAATGGCGTTGTATCGGGTTAAAAATCGGTGTTTAAACCCATCTTCACGCAGTTTTTTTTGAAAAAAATGATAGGTTGGCTCAATAACCAAGCAAAGATAATGCCCCTGAACCATTAAAGTCGCATCGGTAATAATGGGCTTTAAAAGCGGGAATTCCCCACCCACTTGGGCAATAATCTGCTGCATGGCATTGTGATCCACAGCCGATACAAGCGACGGCTTTGGGGCGGAAGGAGCGGTTTTTGGCGGGGGCGTGGTTTCTTTTGTATGGGACAATGAGGATGGGGGCACCGGCACCGAGTCATTTTTGCTAGACGCCGCGGGTTGCGGTGCGGGCATAGCCACAGGGTTCACAGTACGCACTGGTACGGAATGCACGGGGGATGCAGTCCTCACTGGTGAGGCATCATACGCAGGTAATGGTGTGGGTGGCGCCGTCATTGCGGGTGACACAGCCGGGGTTGAACCCGCCACCCCCCCCTCCTGCAATCGTTTGTAAAGGGCCACTTGCGCGGACAATTGCGGTAATGCGCCCATTTTCAAGCGCGACAACTCATCAATGAACCAGGCTAACCACGATACCATTTCCACATTTGCCGTATTCCCCACCAACCGCTGGTATAACACGTCCACACAATCGGCATACAATTGAAAAATGTCGGATCCCGCATCAAGCAAGTCCCGTAAATACGAAAATGCCTGCGGATTATTGTCTAAACAGGTCGCTATAAATTGGTTTAATTCATCATAATTAGCCGTGCCCAATACCAACGACACATCGGCCGCCGTAATGGCCTTATCGGTGGCCATACTCATCACTTGGTCCAACAACGATAAGGCATCCCGCATGCCGCCATTGGCAACGGTGGCAATTTTTTGCAGGGCACCTGCATCAATTGTAGCCCCTTCGGCCGCCACAATATGGGCCAGATGATCGGTAATTTGCTGAGGGGTTAATAACCGAAAATGCAACACCTGGGCCCGTGATTGAATGGTTGCGGGAATTTTATGCAACGCCGTTGTTGCCAACACAAACAGGGCATGCGCAGGCGGCTCCTCCAATGTTTTGAGCAACGCATTAAAGGCCCCCGCCGATAACATGTGAACCTCGTCGATAATAAACACCTTCCGCGATGCCTCCACTGGCAAAAATTGAATTTGATCAATTAACTGACGAATGGTGTCCACCCCCGTGTGGGATGCCGCATCCATTTCAATCACATCGATACAGGTTCCGGCAGCAATTTTTTGGCATATGGGGCAATTGGCCATATCATCCTGCGTTGCATTTACCATTTTTGCCAAAATGCGCGCCGTGGATGTCTTGCCGGTTCCCCGTGGGCCCGAAAAAATATACGCATGAGCCAATCGATTGTTCGCCAGCGCATTTGTTATGGTTTTAATAATGTGCGACTGGCCTTTTAGCTCGGTTAAATCCATGGATCGATACTTACGATACAGGGTGTGATAGCTCATACACGCATTCCTTTTTGAATCGATACCGGTTGAACAGCATGCCCCTGCCAGGCAAAGGTGTCCCATATCATCTGGTTGGTGATTCCCGGCGATACAGTCGGCAGTGCCAAAAATGTGGCGGGGCGATTCAATCCAATGGTTGTTTGATGCCCGTGACGCCATGCTGAAGGCGCCCCTACCAACGACGCCCATTGATCCATTCCAAGACCCGCCGCCAACAACACATGCCCAACCAGCGCATAGTACACCGATACGGTTTGTGTTGTCATAGGGGCCTCTATAAATGGAACGGGCTGCTTGTGGAGGGGACTAAAGGCATGCAACGAGGGAAGATGATCCACCATGCCCGTTTTAAGGGCCTCAAAAAGACCGTCGCGTTCATGCGCGGATCGGAGCGGGGGATTGAACTTAAATGCCGGATTATAATCCACAAGAGCCGCATCTGTTGCGATCATATGAACGGGGGATACCCCCACCGTAATACCCGGATTCTGGGCCTTCGCTCGATGAATACTGGCCAACGCTTGGGGGGATGAAATCGCTAAAAAATGCACGGGAATTTTGGGGCAATAATGCGCCATAAGGGTTAGAATGGTTTGAACACGACGCCATTCATCCACCACCAATTCCCCTTTTACCCCAATCTCAAACGAAACGATCCCTTCATTCAGATGGGTCGCATCCCGATCAAAACAGGTTAATGGCCCCACAATAATGGGCAATTGCACGGTATTGAGCCACATGAGTGCCTGGGCCAATAAGCCCTCATTTTCGTGAATACGCCCAATATAAAATCCCGCAGCACCGGCCGCTTTCAGGGTGGCCAGTTCACTCAAATGGGTCACGCCATTCCCCCGTGATACCGATGCCATTACGGGGGTATCTGGTACACACCGTGCATAGGCCTGAATATCCGCTGGGGTATCGAATACGGTGGTCTGATCATTGGGAATCAGAATCGGGTATCGAATACCCGCTTGATGGGCGGCTGCGATTGCCTCTGTAGCGGCGTGTCGTTCCGGTGCCCGCAAAAAATCACTGGTTGCGGGTAAAATCAGGTGTTTTTCAAGGTTGATTTGGGTAATTGATGCCTCATCTTCATCGGGAATATACCCCAAACCGGTTATTTTGCCGTTTTGCACCACCATATTTTGGATGGCGACCTGTCCGGTTGCCGATACGCATTTGCCATTGAGAATAACCGTTGTCATGCATGCGCCTCCAATAATTCCGCCAATACCGCCATGCGAACAAACACGCCCGTTCGCACCTGTTTAAGAATCGCATTTTTATGGCCATCGGCTACACGAGAATCCAATTCAACATCCCGATTAATGGGACCGGGATGCAAAATTATCGCATGATCAGGCATCATGGCCTGGCGCGCGTATGTCATACCATATTGCTGATTGTATGCCGCAACCGATGGCACCGAAATGGCCTGCTGCCGCTCAAATTGAATCCGCAACACATTGACCGCATCCACCGTTGGCAAAACGGCATCCAAGTCCGAATGCATGTCAACACCCAATGTGGCCAGCACAGGAGGTACCAAATTGGGAGGGCCACAAACCGATACCCGGGCCCCCAAAAGTCGCAATGCCCAAATAGCCGATTTGGCTACGCGAGAATGCGCAATATCGCCCAATAATAAAATGTGCTTGCCCGACAAATCCCCTAACGACGCTTCTAGGGTCGCCACATCCAAAAGCCCTTGGGTTGGATGCTCGTGGTAGCCATCACCCGCATTAATAACCGGAATCGACAACCACTGCGCAACAAAATGCGGAATGCCTCCCTGAGAATGCCGAATAACAATACCATGAATGCCCATGGCGGCAATATTCATCATCATGTCCATAAGGGTCTCCCCTTTGGTTAATGAGCAGTGATTAACATCCACCGTGATGGGGCTCGCCCCACAATTGCGTATCGCCGCCTCGAAGGATATTCGGGTGCGTGTTGATGGCTCAAAAAAAACGGTGGCAATCATTTTTTGCGATAAATTCGGGGTCTCTACACCGGATTGAATACGCTTGGCTCGATCCAAAATCGCGCGAAGTGTTGGGGCATCCCAATAGCGTATTCCAATGCAATCCTGCAACCGACTTGTCATTACCTTAATGGTAATCGATGTTGAACGGTTTTGAAAGCATCTCGCAATGCATTTTTGACACA
>JALQXX010000069.1 GCA_023262965.1 Candidatus Marinamargulisbacteria bacterium | reverse complement strand
CACCTTCCAGTACGGCTACCTTGTTACGACTTCACTCCAGTTACTAGCCCTGCCTTAGTTATCCCCATCCAAAAGGTTAAGGTAATAGTTTCGGGCGTTTCCAGCTTCCATAGTGTGACGGGCGGTGTGAACAAGATCTGGGAACGGATTCACCGCTGTATTCTGACCAGCGATTACTAGCAATTCCACCTTCATGCAGGCGAGTTTCAGCCTACAATCTGAACTAAGACAAGGTTTTTGAGGTTAGCTAGCTTTCACAAGATCGCAACTCTTTGTCCTCATCATTGTATCACGTGTGTAGCCCAGGATGTAAGGGGCATGCTGATTTGACGTCATCCTCTCCTTCCTCACAGTTTATCACTGGCAGTCTCTTTAGAAATCAACTAAAGACAAGGGTTGCGCTCGTTTACAGACTTAACTGCACATCTCACGACACGAGCTGACGACAACCATGCACCACCTGTGTAGAGGTTCCAATAAAGGCACATTCTATCTCTAGAACTTCCTCTTCATGCAAACCCTGGTAAGGTTCATCGGGTTGCATCGAATTAAACCACATGATCCACTGCTTGTGCAGATCCCCGTCAATCTATTTGAGTTTCACACTTGCGTGCGTACTCCCCAGGTGGGATACTTAACGCGTTAGCTACAATAGTGAGATGAACCCACCACTTAGTATCCATCGTTTACAGCTAAGACTACCGGGGTATCTAATCCCGTTCGCTCCCTTAGCTTTCACCTCTCAGTGTCAGTGAATCGGTCCAGTAAATCGCTTTCGCAACGGGTATTCTTCCTAATATCTACGCATTTCACCGCTACACCAGGAATTCTATTTACCTCTCCCGCACTCTAGCCGCATAGTATTCAATGCCCTATCAAAGTTATGCTCTAACCTTTAACATTGAACTTTTACA
>JALQXX010000068.1 GCA_023262965.1 Candidatus Marinamargulisbacteria bacterium | reverse complement strand
AGTTACTAAGATGTTTCAATTCACTAGGTTCGCTCTTTCCTCTTTATGAATTCAAGAGGTAGTTCTTGAAGTTTCCTTATTCGGGTATTTTCGGATCAAAACTTGCTTCCAGTTCCCCGAAACGTATCGTCGGTAGCCACGCCCTTCATCGCTTCTGAACACCAAGGTATCCGTCGTAAGCTCTTATTCGCTTGACTTTTATAAATTTAAAATTTCAATTTTCAATTAAGCCATTCTATTTTAATTTGTGGAGATAAGCGGATTCGAACCGCTGACATCTGCCGTGCAAAAGCAGCGCTCTACCAACTGAGCTATACCCCCATTTTTGAGCTTATGCTAAATAAGCATTAGATTAAGTTTTTATGTGTAAGTAAACTGATGTTTAAGTCAAAAATTCGACTTTCAATCCCTAAAAGGAGGTGATCCAGCCGCACCTTCCAGTACGGCTACCTTGTTACGACTTCACCCCAGTCACTAGCCCTACCTTAGACGCCGCTCTCCGAATGGTTAAGCAAACGGTTTCGGGTATGACCAGCTCCCATGGTGTGACGGGCGGTGTGTACAAGGCCCGGGAACGGATTCACCGCTGTATGGCTGACCAGCGATTACTAGCGATTCCAACTTCATGTAGGCGAGTTGCAGCCTACAATCTGAACTTAGGCTAAGTTTATGAGATTAGCAAACTTTCGCAAGCTAGCGACTCTTTGTCTTAACCATTGTAGCACGTGTGTAGCCCAGGACATAAGGGGCATGCTGACTTGACGTCATCCTCACCTTCCTCCGGTTTGTCACCGGCAGTCTTTCTAAAAAACCCAACGAGTTGGTAACTAAAAATAAGGGTTGCGCTCGTTGCGGGACTTAACCCAACATCTCACGACACGAGCTGACGACAGCCATGCACCACCTGTATCTACATTCCCGAAGGCACTTCTCTCTTTCAAAAGAATCTGTAGTATGTCAAGCCCTGGTAAGGTTCTTCGCGTTGCATCGAATTAAACCACATGCTCCACCGCTTGTGCGGGCCCCCGTCAATTCCTTT
>JALQXX010000067.1 GCA_023262965.1 Candidatus Marinamargulisbacteria bacterium | reverse complement strand
CTGAAGATCACTCGGTTGCTGCTGTCCACGTAATCAGTGGTAAGCTTGCATAAAGTTACTTTCACTTCGGTGAATTCATTTTGTGCTGTGCTTGGTGGCTCTTGTAGTGGAACTTCTCGACTCTGATCGTATGGAATACGCCGCTTGCGGCACGTTCTTTGAATTAGATCTCAGATGAAGCGGGAAAACCCCCTGAATTTAAGCATATTATTAAGGGGAGGAAAAGAAACTAACAAGGATTCCCCCAGTAACGGCGAGTGAAGCGGGAAGAGCTCAATTTGAAAATCGATAAGCTTAGCCGCTTATCGAATTGTATTCTAGAGACATTCTTTCAGTGTCAACCCAGGTATAAATCCTTTGAAACAGGGTATCATAGAGGGTGAGAATCCCGTCTTCGACCTGGAGTTCGCCACGTACGAAGTGTGTTCGTAGAGTCGCGTTGCTTGGGAGTGCAGCGCTAAATGGGTGGTAAAGTTCATCTAAAGCTAAATATCGACGGGAGACCGATAGCGAACAAGTACCGTGAGGGAAAGATGAAAAGAACTTTGAAAAGAGAGTTAAAAAGTACTTGAAATTGTTAAGAGGGAAGGGCTGGAAACCAGTCGTTGCCCTGCGCTATACTTACTTCCGGTTGAGGCGACGCGTCCCATTCCTTGTGTTGGGTTGTCACTCGACTGCCGGGGGGTCCTGTAGCGTGGGGTGGGTCAGCATCAGTTAGGCTCGTCGGAGAAAGCCCCCATGGCGTTGGAGTACTTGTACTCTCTAGCCCGGGGGTCCTACGTTGGGCCTGACTGAGGAGTGACAACCCGCTTTTGCAGCCCCGCGTCCCTGCCGACCCTAGCGCGTGAGAGAACAAAGTTCTGTCTGTGCGACAGGTTGGTACTGGGTGCGGTCGGCTAGTTGCTGGGTTCGCGATGCTGACGAAATGGTTCTCATCCACCCGTCTTGAAACACGGACCAAGGAGTCTAACATATGTGCGAGTATTTGGGTGCAAAACCCTGATGCGTAATGAAGGTGAAGGTCGTTTCGGCGGCTGAGGTAGGAACCGCAAGGGGCACTATCGACCGATCGTTCGCTTGCGAAAGATTTG
>JALQXX010000065.1 GCA_023262965.1 Candidatus Marinamargulisbacteria bacterium | reverse complement strand
GGGTAAACCGTGATAACGATGTACAAAAAAAATTGTCAGGACTAAATAAAACATTCCATTCTTTCAAAGATCAAGTCCTCTTTGAGGCGGATGAGATTGTGACAAAAAACAACACACATTATTCTGTATTTTCTCCTTATAGAAATAATCATCTTGAAAAATTACTTATGAGCGGTTCAGGAACAAACTCATACAGGCTCAATGACATCACTTTTGAAAAATTTCATACTGATAATACGTTGACACTTGATGAGATTGGTTTTGACAGTTCAAATATCTCATCTTTTCAAATCGCTACCACTCATCAGGACATACAGAAGCAAATTAATGAATTTAAAGATAGGCTTGAGCATTATGATCAAACAAGAAATTTTCCTGCAATCAAAGGTGTTTCATACCTCTCTGTTCATAACAGATTTGGAACTATTTCCATTAGAGAAATAGCAAATATTTGTTTACAAAATTATTCAACGTCTGGATCAAAGTCATGGTTAAACGAACTGATTTGGCGTGATTTTTATTTCCAGATCATTGTTAACTTTTCGCACGTACAAGATGGTCGCTCCTTCAAACAACAATACGATAATTTGCAATATGAAAATAATGAGTCCTTTTTTGAATCATGGAAGCAAGGTATGACAGGGTTTCCGATAGTGGATGCAGCCATGAGACAATTAAATACAACAGGCTATATGCATAATCGATTAAGAATGATTGTTGCTTCTTTTTTAACCAAGGATCTTTTAATTGATTGGAGATGGGGTGAGGAATATTTTAAAGAAAAATTAATTGACTATGATTTTTCTGCAAACAATGGTGGTTGGCAATGGGCAGCTTCAGTTGGCTGCGATGCCCAGCCATGGTTTAGAATTTTTAATCCACTGCTCCAGTCACAAAAATTTGATAGCGATGGAAAGTTTATAAAGAAATACGTGCCAGAATTAAGTGAATTTGATAAAAAAAATATTCACGAGCCTCATACAAAATTTACCCCAAAGAATTACCCAAAGCCTATTATTGATCATGCGATCCAAAGACAAAAAGCATTAAAAATGTTTGAAAATATTAATGATGTTGCAAAAAAACAACATTAATTAAAATATATTTACCGGTTTGTATTTTTTATGAAAACTTCTAAGACTTAACAGATAAATTATTAGATA
>JALQXX010000064.1 GCA_023262965.1 Candidatus Marinamargulisbacteria bacterium | reverse complement strand
TAATTCAACATCAAGGTGGTACCTAGCATTAAGGCGGTACCTAGCATTAAGGCGGTACCTAGCATCAACCCGATACCCAACATCAATGCGGTACCCAGCATCAACGCGGCTGTAGTTTATGCATTAATTATAAGTTAAAAATATTTTTTTATTAATTTAACCTCTAAAGGGTTGGGGCGGGATTGATGAAGGCGTTTAAATTGACATCAACAATACATATATGAAATAATTCCTTGTATAAATATTTTAATATAAGTAAGGAATAACCATGAATGCAATAGCACGAATGCGGGGAATTGCACCCAAATATCGTCAAAAAAAGGTCCCTAACCCAATAGTTTACTATCCCCATATAAAGGGTGCCCTAAAGGGGGTACCAGAAAATCCACGCATCGAATTGCAAATGAATCATGTGGGGAAGGGATCGTATGTGATCGTCTGCCATGCCCCAAGAGGATACGCAGTTACAGCGGTTTACCCCAGCCTAGACCTTCGCCAGGAAGGCCCAGCAGGATTAGAAGGGTATTTTAGAGAAATTGGTATCATACCGCCCGGTGGAATTAATGTAAGATCTCAGCTATCGTTGGATAATTTTGATAGTCCGTCCAAGCGGATTGTCGGGCACCTGGGGCATAACGGGTGGGGTCGTCATGTTGAGTGGGAAAGTGAAACATATACCGGGAAACCACAAAAATGCAATACCAATAGGGTATTAATCGAATTGGGTGGGTATAAAAATCCCGGTACAGGTCTCACAATGTGTATGTCCCGACAAGGAAGTGTCATTCAAGGGAGTCTCACCATCGAATTGAAGGAATCCCATCCAGGATTTCTTCAGAAATTAGCATTGCTGGATGCCATTAGCGCAAATCGAATTGAGGATGTAACAACCTCCCTACAAACAATCATGAATCAATACGAGCACTTGAGCCAAGTGATCGATTATGATGGAAACAATGCCCTGCATAGTGCCATAATAGCTGCGCACCATCACCAAACAACAACGATGCTGCTTTGGCTATTGAATCATCCCAAAATTACAGCTCTCTTGTCCTGCCAAAATTATGAGGGCAAAACACCCATAGCCCTTGCAGAAATGTTGCCGCATTCAACCATCAATACGGATATTGTCCGACTCCTACAAGAAGCGTCCCCAAAAATCCCCACAACACAGGTCCTCACCATCAGGAATACAGGGGGGCCGGTGGCAGCCAACACAATGGCCTATGTGCTCAATACACAGGCGACCAATGTGAAATAGGCAATCAAGGGCCTCCAAGCTGTAATCAATGTGGCGCACAACCAACGCCACCTAACGCTTGCTGGATTATTAGATGGTGCTAGCGTATAAACGGCATAAACTGAGCTACGAAAGTGTTACAGCTCAAAAAGCAATAGGTTCGAACTTTTTAAAATATATATTAAAAATGTAAAGCGTATTTATTGATACTTAAATTGAATGGTATGTCGGCATAGCTCCCCTATGATTTTCATTATTTGGAACGAGCCGTAACCAATTGCC
>JALQXX010000062.1 GCA_023262965.1 Candidatus Marinamargulisbacteria bacterium | reverse complement strand
GCTAGTTCGAATCTAGCATGGCCCAACGATTCTTCTTTAAGCTAAGTACGGCAATCGACCAAAGTGATAATAAACAACGAGACTGGTCGTAGATAAATTCTAACCTCGCGTTAGATCCAGTAACGGATATGGTACATCCTAGATGCAGGAGTGGGGGTATAGCTCAGCTGGTAGAGCGCTGCCTTTGCAAGGCAGATGTCAGCGGTTCGAGTCCGCTTATCTCCATCTCTTAAAATCTTTAGTTTTATATTTTTTGTAAATAAAAAATACTCATTTAGGTTAAATGAAGAAGGGCTTATGGTGGATACCTTGGCACTTAGAGACGATGAAGGGCGTAGTTACCAACGATAAGCTTCGGGGAGCTGGAAACAAGCTTT
>JALQXX010000061.1 GCA_023262965.1 Candidatus Marinamargulisbacteria bacterium | reverse complement strand
CGTTACCGGCGTCGCGTTTTGCCTATCATTACGTGACGCGCTGCCTCGCCAATTGGTGTCCCAATCCGATCGCACCCCCCAACCGTGCCCGAATCGTGACCCCGCTCTACCCGTATTCATGATCGCCATTCCTGCAATACGGTATTGGTATACAAACTGGCATGACGACTGCCATGCTCCAGCCATTCAATGGCTTGACCATAGTGCCCCACCGACTTCACCGATGCAATGATAATCGCGGGGTCCAATGACGCCGGATCCCATTGCGGCGCCTGGGTCATTTCGTCGACACAATAGGCGCAGGTGCACCGCGCTCGTAAGGATTCGTAGGGGATGGTCCAAACAGTGTCATGAGTTACCGTAAGGCACCCACCATCGTTATCCGCCGCAACACGCATCACCGCACCCGCCTCTGCATCGGCCAACTGCCATACACAATCGTTTGCTATTTTTTTCATGGCTGTTCGAAGGGGGTGACTGGCGTCCAGTTGCATTAAAAATGGCAGTTGCTTTTGGGCGTAATGCGCCAGCTCTTTGGAAATGGGAAGGCTGTACCACCGGTCAATCTGGTTGTCGTTGGCCAATCGCTGTAGCCCCCCCTGGCCGTATACATAATGCCGCTCATCGCAATGGTCACAAATAAAATAACTCATATTTTCAATAATGCCCAAAATAGGCACCTTCACTTTTTTAAACATCTCAATCCCTTTCACCACGTCCGCATACGCCAACGCGTGGGGCGTGGTGACAATCAGCGCACCCGATAATTGTATATCTTGTGAAATGGTTAAAAGAATATCCCCCGTTCCTGGGGGGCAATCTATAATCAAATAATCCAAGTGCCCCCAATCGGTTTTAAAGGCCAATTGCTTGAGGACATTGGATGCAATCGGACCCCGTAGTATCGCGGGTTGATTGGCCTGAGGCTGAACATATCCGTAGGACATCAGTCGAATCCCGTTGTTAATAAAGGTCGGAATCGCATCCTCCGATAACGTCGCCCCCATGTCCGTGGGCTGGATAATCGTGGGCAGGCTGGGGCCGTGAATGTCCGCATCCAATACCCCCACTTGCGCCCCATTCATATGCAAGGCCGTTGCCAAATTCAGTGCAATGGTTGACTTGCCCACACCCCCTTTGCAGCTGGATACCGCAATCACCTGGGTCACCTGATCCAAATAGGGCGCCATTTCGGTGGGCTTACGATTGGCCGACTGGACTTGAATCTGAACCGAATCCACCCAATCGCATTCAAATAGTGTGGACTCAATCGCGGGGGTTAGCTCCGGGATAACCGTACTGCCTGGCGGCTCCGTAAACACACAGGTCACATCGTTGTTGGCAATGTAAATGTCCTTTAATACAATAGGGTCCGCCAAATGGGTGTGGTAATGCGTGTGGTATATGGTGCTTAAATGCCTGGCAATGGCGTCTTTTTTAGTCATTGCTAGTTATTGTATCATACCGTAGAAAATACTCGTCCCCACCCGGCCCGCTAATGGCAAAAAACGCACCAGTACGCACCTCCCCAAAAGCGAGCCGTGAAGGCCCGCCTGTTTCATCACACCCAAAACGAAACCGACCCACAACAAGCCTCTTCGTTGGTGGTGGTGAGGGCGAACCTTGCATCAACTGCCCTTAAGTCTCGGCCGAAGGTGGCGCTGTTGGTGGCTCCTCCACTTGAGAAGGGCCCGTTTGCACCATCTCTACACTTGTAGTCGAACGGGTTCGATAACATTTAAAACACACACCAATAGCCAATGCCAGGGCCGCCACCCCACCAGCAACAATCCCCCCAACCGCCCCCATACTCAGGGATTTATTGGTACCATCCCCATCCACATGTATCTCGCCAGCTTCAAGCACCGTGAATGAAAACGATTGTTCAACGCGCGATTCGCCATCACTCGCCGAAACACTAATGGTGTACTCGCCCGCATTGGCCTTTGCCGGATTTGCCGTTAACTGAATCGTGCCACTGGCATCCAAATACGCAATTTGCAACCATGAATGCGTCCCATCCTCAATACGTTCCCCATTAATCCGAAATTCCAACGCCAACGCATCCCCATCCGCGTCATCAAAATAATCACTCACCAAAAACGTGAATACCGATGTTTCCCCATCAATCGATCGCTGACTCGGAATCTGAGCCTTTACAACCGGAGCCGTATTTCCCCTTGGTGGCGGGGGTGGGGCCACCGTCCGAATAACCGGCTTAACCGCCATGGCATTTTCAATCGATAAGCCTCCCTTATCCGTG
>JALQXX010000005.1 GCA_023262965.1 Candidatus Marinamargulisbacteria bacterium | reverse complement strand
GTAAATAACCGGCCCGGGAGTTCCGCATCGGTTACCGATGTTTTTATAATGGTATCGGGGGACTGCGGTAATAGGTTGTGCAGAAACCGACGGTGGGCGTATTGAATAAGTATCGGGCCTTGTACAAATAATTCCAAGGACCACGATTTTGGGGCTCGTTGACACATGTCCCGAATAGCCGAATACGATATGTCGGGGGATAGGGTTATCCCATGGATACCGGCCCTAAAAGCGGCTTCAATGGCGGCGTAATGATGCATACTGGTTTCGGGCGTTAGATGAATGCGATGGTTGGGAAATTGGTGATGCAACCATGTGGCTAAGCCAATATCGTGTATACGAAATCCGGTAATGTGGTCCATGCCCTCATAGTGATGGAGGTTATGTGCCAATAGCGTTAATTCGGGGGGGGTGTATAGACCATCCAAATTCACCCATATGGTGTCGGTTTTTTGGAAAAGCTGTTGCAGGTCATTGGGGGTCCAATTGTACAGGCGATGCGGTCGCACCGACCATCCGGGCATGTCGATAATAACATGGCGTACGCTGTGGCGGGTAATTATGGGTAATTGATCGGGGTGCTCAATAATTGTTATAATCATTTTCGAATAATAATGGAAAACGCGGGTATGGCATCATTCAGCCAAACAGCGCGGTTGGGTGCAACGTGATCCAATCGATCGCCAGTCATGGATTCAATGGATGGGGTAATGGGCGTCATGGCCGGGGTGTTTGGTGATAAGGCCCATAATGAATCGGTGGCAGACAGGGGTTGTTTGGTGGTTAGTACCGATCGATCGCCGTAACACTGCGTGACAATGCCCATAAAATCCCATGATTGGGTGTAGCCGTTCCAATCGGTATCTATTGAATCGGCTCCGGCGGGGGAATCCAAACTGGCGGAGGTAAAGCCGCGGTTGGATACCTGAGTCAATGGATCGCTGTAGATCGTTGGATTAAATGCATCGGGATTCTGGGCATAGGCATCAATAGCCATGCGGTATTGATGGCAGGCATTGGCAACATATAGGGCCGATTTCATACGCCCTTCAATTTTAACCGCATCAATATGATGGTGAAAATAATCGGGTATGTGATGTAACCCCATTAAGTCTTTGGAATTCATAATATGATACGCTTCACCATTGTTTGCCAAGGTGTATTGGTGACGACAGGATTGGACACAGCCCCCACGGTTTGAATCCCGACCGGCAGTGACATTTGAAATGGTGCATTTTCCCGAAAAACTGCTGCACATAGCGCCATGTATAAACTGTTCAACCGAAATCCCGACCTGTTTTTTTATCTCCCCAGCCTCGGCAATACTCAGTTCACGTGCCATCACAATCCGAGACGCACCAATGGATTTCCAATACGCGGCACTATAGGCATTGCTAATACTGGCCTGTGTGGATGCATGGATGGCAAACGGGGTATGCGCTTGGATCAATGCAACCATGCCAATATCGGCGCAAATGCAGGCATCCAAGGGGATATCTCGAATCTGATTTAAAAAAGCAATAATAGCGGGGGTATCGGTGTGATGGGGGAAGCTATTCAGGGCCAAATACACCCGTTTATTCATTCCATGAGCGTGTTCGCACAAATGACGCAGTTCATTGTTACTTAAATTGGTAGCGGATTTTCGCAGGCTAAATTGACGGGCCCCCACATACACAGCGTCTGCACCAAAGTGAAGGGCAATAAGGGCTTTTTCTAGACTGCCACCGGGTGCAACAATGGCGGGTTTGACCATAATGGATTATCGGCGATAACGTACGCCAAAAAAAAGCCCTATCATCAACACAACAATGCCGGAGGCACCCCATCCGATGAAGGCATCTTTTGTAACCGCAGAAAAAACAATGCCCGTTAATAGTACAATGGGAACTTCATTGAAAACACGACACCATGTGGCGGATCGTGTAAATGCATTGGCACTCATGCGTTTGATGATACGAGACAATGCATGTTGGTAGCCAAAAAGAGCGATTAAAAATAAGGCTTTGGTATGAAACCACGGCTGGGATAGGGCATTTACCACACCAATCAAATGCAACCCAATAAGGGTACCGATAATGGATGCGGGCCAAATGATTCCGTTATTTAATCGACGCGCCATGGTGGTTAATACCTGCCGTGTTTCCGAGTGAGGCGATTCAACATAATAGACAAAAAGCCGTCCAATATAAAAAAGACCGGCAGACCAAGCCAATATAGCAATAACGTGACATGACTTTAAAATGGCATAACTCATAAATATGAGTTTACATTAGAAAAAACATTTCATCAATGCTATAGTTTCACCTATGTGGCAGTATATACGTGTCTTCGTGTGTTTGATTGGTGTGTATTCGATTTCGACGCATGCCATTAATTGGGACCCCATTCCGAATTCTTTTTTGCGGCGTGTGGTGATTATTCCGTCGATTTCAGCAGGGCATTATCCAGATATGTCATTTAGTAGTGAGAATGGCAGTGCGGATTTCATTTTAATGAGTAGGGGTTTGGGGATTGGTTTGAATGAACCCTATGAGGGGTTCGTACTGTGGTACGATTATACCAATGGGCAATTTCTAGCGGAAAAATCGGACGAATTTTCGGAGACAACAGTGGCCTGGGATGTGTATGGAATACGGTACTATGTGCCCATTGTTACCGATGATTTTTCGCGATTGTCGCTGTTTGTATCCGGGGGGTATTTGCGGGGATATTATACCATTCAGATGCTATCGGAAAGTAAGGGGGTTACGGCCTATCGTAAGCGGTATTTGAAAGCCCCTGTTGCAATGGTTGGGGCTGTATTTTCGTATCACCTTAACCCCGAATGGTCATTGAATCTGGATGTTGCGTATCGGTTTGTTGGGGATGTATCGGTGACAACCCCCTTCAATAAAGTGGTCGCCACCGATCTCGCATTGTCGGGAATGACCATGTCCCTGAGTATGGCGATTGGTCTATAGCCTATAGGCCGAATATTATCGGCATTTTGTCTTTACATTTGGTGGAATTGCGATACAATTAGATTATGCCGGTGTAGCTCAGTTGGTAGAGCAACTGACTTGTAATCAGTAGGTCGGGGGTTCAATTCCTCTCGCCGGCTCCATTCTAAAGTCTCCAATTTGTTAGACTGCATCGCTATAAACGTCGGCATCGCTCTTGATTTTTCAGGGTGATTTTGGCCTATTTCCCCACAAAAACAAGATGCTTTCGAACCGTTTTATAGGTCACTCTCAGCATATTAGCACTCTGGCGCCAATACGACCCACTTTGAACCGCGTTTTTGTATGTGCAACAGTCATTTGCCCCCCCGTACTTTCCTACAGTTTGCAACGATCAAAATACAAAAGACAGCAGGATGGAATTCCTTACGATTAACATATGTACCCCCTTTTTGTAGTCGGCTCTAATTATCTAGGGCCCCCTTTGTTGGTGTGTTACTCAACACTCATCAAAAAAAGCAGACGGCTTTATTTGCTACTAGGTAAACAAAGCCGCCACTAATATTATATAAAGCTTACGCTTTGCCTAAAATTTTGAACATCCCTGTTTTGCAAACAGAACATGTTCCTTTAAGGGCGCGACGACCATTTTTCATGGTTGTTTCTTGTTCATCCTTCATTTCGCGTTTTTCTTTACATTTAACACAGTATGCTTGTGACATATTAATACCTCCAATCTTGATTTATACTATGGTATCGATCATAGCATAAGAATTGTTTTGTTGTATAGCATTAATGGCAAAAAAATGCTCGATTGCAGGATCCTCATTACAAATGAAAATTGGTGTATCGATTATAGGTGGATTTACGGCAAAATCCAAAAAGGGTTCGTTGATGGGTTATACAATCATCCAAAAAATGGGCTGAAATAGCCGACTGACACATAATAATCGCCGGATTCAATAAATCAATCAGGGCCTGACTGCGGTTTTTTAACGCATGAGACATAAATACAACCGGGTAAGCGTGGCAATCTTTTTTTAGTAAGGCGCCCACCAATTTTAGTGTGGCCGATTCCATGGACAAGCACTCGATCGTCAGCACCGATTGATCCGATAAAAGAATGCCGACCGATTCGGTTGCGCCCGTTTGCCGATACAACGATTGGCCATCTTTAAATAAATGCATCCAGTGAATTAACGTGTCGGGTTGAATTCCAGATGGCACAGAGGCATCAATGGATAGGGTATGGGCACGGTCCGGATTACGTGTGACGGTAATGGTATTGGGGTCTGTGTTTTGCAAATGCAGGCCAGTAATCGACCTTGTGTGGTTATAGATAAGGCCATGAACAAAAAAATCCACAAACTGCGGACAAATAGCGGCTAAAAAACGCTTGTCATCAAAACAAATTGTAAGCGGATACTCCATGATTAATCGATCGCTATTACTATTGGACTTTTTTGTTGCAACCGTGAGCTGCTTGATTTTGATGTGTCGTACAAGCATTATGTCATTTCAAGAATCACCATTGAGCGATCATCATTGGCTTTTTGATAATGGGTATACATATTGATATCGTCAAATAATTGATGGATAACGGTTCCAATAGGCTCATGTTGTAAGTTTTGAATATGGTTCATTAATCGATTTTGGCCAAATAAATCGCCATTTGGCCCTTTGGCTTCGATAAAACCATCCGTGTAAAAAAATAAACGATCCCCCTTGGATAATTGTACGGATGCTTCCGAAAATACAATATCATTAAACATGCCCAAAAATGATCCGTCAGCCGTTAACTCATGGATGTCGTTTTTAGCCGTTTGCAGTAGTGCGCAGGGGTGACCCGCTTGACAATAGGTAAATACAGAGTCACTGAGATTTAACACGCCATAAAAAGCGGTTACGTGTGTCACTTGTGAGTTTTCGATGTAGCGAATCAAATGTTTATTAGCGGATTCCAGTACTTTTTTTGGCGACGGATAGCGTTTTCCAATTTCAGAAAACAGTCCGGAACTCAATGCCATGATTAAGGCCGACGATACACCATGTCCGGCAACATCGCCGATCACAATGCCTAAATATTGGTTTTCTTTTTGCACATATCGAAGAATCCCGGGGGATTTTTTAATCGCCATCATGTCATCAAAATTCTTGCAAATAAATCCATAAAAATCGCCGCCAATGGTATCGGCAGGCATGCATTTTTTGGTAATGTTTACTGATGGAATGTCGGGACTGTCAATAGATAATAAGGCCTGCTGAACATGTTTAGCCATCTTTAATTCTTTTAATAATCGCTCTTTGGGTAAGTTCTGAACAAAATTGTGATTGATTTCATCTGTCAAACGAGCCTCTTCTTTTTCGATAGTAATAATAAAACGATATACAAAAAGCGTGAAAAATATAAATGTTGTAATTGGATAAGAAAAGTATGGTACTTTTGCAAAAATAAATACAATATTGATCCAGAAAAACGCCATGCAAATGCTAATAATAAAAAACATAGACTCTAAATACTATAGTATCAAAGAAAATGAGAATCCAAAGCCTTTTTTAAATTAATTATTTGCCTACAAAGCCAAAATGATCGATGTTTGGAGGCGGCACTCAGAATCGAACTGAGGATAGGGGTTTTGCAGACCCCTGCCTTACCACTTGGCTATGCCGCCAAACAATACCCACTCAAGATTTATGGTAATTGGTTTAGGGATTTATGGCAATACGTCATTTGCTTTTCCTGACCTGAGTTTAGACAATTTTTCAAATTCGTGTTTGTATTTTTTTTGTGATTTCTATACTATAGGTTATGATGTCAAAGAAACGTAAGCGAACTTCTTCCAAAAAAGACTGGCGAATATTGGTGTGGTACATATTTATCAGTTTTTTCATTTTGTCTATTATCACGGCCTCGTTATCCAATAATGATGTGCCTAAACAAAACGATTTCTCCCAGTTTCTAAACGATTTGGATAATGGCAATATTAAGCGTGTTGAAATAAGAACGTCGGATCAAATGCTTCAGTACACAACGCAGGATAATGCTGTTTACAAAGCGTATTACGTTCATTACGCGAATTTGATTCAAGAGTTAAAGCAGAATAATGTGGATATTGTCGTCAATCCAACCGATTCAGGATGGTTTTGGGCATTAATTTTACAGGCCTTTTTACCATTTTTATTAATTGGTGGGTTTTGGTTTTTTATGTTTCGTTCCGCGCAAGGTGCGAGTAGTCAGGCCATGTCTTTTGGTAAGAGTCGGGTATCGCCCTGGAAAAAAGAGGGTGCAGCCAAGGTTGTTACATTCCGTGATATCGCTGGTGTTGATGAGGCCGTTGAAGAGCTGCGTGAAATAGTGGATTTTTTAAAGTCGCCAGACAAATTTAAGAAAATTGGGGCTAAAATTCCGAAAGGCGCGTTATTAATGGGCCCCCCCGGCACTGGAAAAACCTTGTTGGCTAAAGCGGTAGCCGGCGAAGCCGATGTGCCTTTTTTTAGTTTATCAGGGTCGGATTTTGTGGAAATGTTTGTTGGTGTGGGGGCTTCTCGGGTTCGGGATTTGTTTGCGCAAGCCAAAAAAAACGCCCCGGCCATTATTTTTGTGGATGAAATTGATGCCGTAGGGCGTCATCGTGGGGCAGGTCTGGGGGGCGGACATGATGAGCGAGAGCAAACATTAAATGCGCTATTGGTTGAAATGGATGGGTTTAGTGCCGATACGACCATTATCGTTTTGGCGGCGACCAATCGGCCCGACATTTTGGATCCGGCATTGCTTCGGCCCGGACGGTTTGACCGTCAAATTACGGTAGATAAACCGGATTTAAGTGGTCGTCAATCAATACTAGCCATTCATGCAGCGGAAAAACAAATGGATCCGACGGTTGATTTGGCGGTGATTGCACGCCGAACCCCAGGGTTTACGGGCGCCGATTTGGCAAACACCATTAACGAAGCGGCCCTGCTGGCGGCCAGACGCAATAAAGATACGGTGTCGTTAGCGGAGATTGAGGAATCGGTAGAGCGTATCATGGCGGGTCCCCAACGTAAATCTCGGGTTATGTCTGACAAAGAAAAAGAAATTGTTGCGTATCATGAAACCGGTCATGCGTTGGTGGCCTTGTACACGGAAGGGACCGATCCGGTGCACAAAGTCAGTATTTTACCACGAGGTATGGCGTTGGGCTACACGTTGCAGTTGCCTCAAGAAGATCGGTTTTTAATTTCACGAGATCAAATAATGGCTCAAATTAAAGTCTTATTGGGAGGGCGTGTTGCCGAGCACATTATTTTTGATGAAATCACCTCGGGTGCATCCAATGATATTGAACGGGTGACTGAATTGGCTAAAAATTATGTGTGCAAATACGGTATGAGTACAACCTTAGGCGCACGACGGTATGGTGTGGAGAGTGGCCCGGTGTTTTTAGGGCGTCGAATGAATGATCAGTCCCAAGATTATTCGGATCAAACGGCGCTTGTAATTGATACTGAAATCAATCAACTCATTCAGCAGGCGTATGATGATGTGGTGGCACTATTAACCAAACACAAACGCGCATTGGTTGTTGTGTCAACAAAGCTATTAGAAGAAGAGGTTATTGATGGCAAAGCCTTTCGTGCCTTGGTGGAATCGGTCGCGTCCAATGATGTATCTACGAATACGGTTTCCAACAATACGCCAGAAAAATCAACGCCGGCTAAAAAAAAACGCACTAAATTGCCAGCGGATGTAGCAAAAAAGTCTTCCAACAAAACGGTTAAAAAAAAGACAGCGACGCCGACGTCTAAGTCGACAACGGCTAATAAACCCGATAATCCGTCTTAGTAGCGTAAATATTTAATCCAAATGGGCCCAATCGGCGAGTAATCCGGTGTCTATTTCTTCAGGGGTTTGGTTGCGGATATCGCAAATGGTTATGGTGTAGTGCAATTGTTTTCCGGCAAGTGGGTGGTTAAAATCAATTTGAGCGGTATTAGTGGATCGTGCAATAATACGTCCGTATAGGGGTTGGGTACCGGTGTTGGTATCCATCGGTAGGATCACTTCGGTGTTGATGGGGCTATTTGGATCGGGCAACTGATTCAATGGTACCGTAATAATTCGGGCGGCATTAACCATACCAAATCCCTCATGGGGGTCAATGGTTAGGGTAATGCAGGCATTCGCTGAGTGTCCGATTAATGCCGATTCAATAACAGGAAGCATATGATTTTGCCCAATAATAACGGGGAGGGGGCATTGGGTTTTATCCAATATATTTGAATTATTGTCGGTTATTGTGAATGCAATGTATACAACAGTGTTTTTGGCTACAATCATGAGGAATTCGTTTGCTGCTTTTAGTGTATCGATCCATATGATACCTAAGTTGAGTGAAAACAGATGGCGGGCCATATGTTGGTTGTAAGCCGTTAGAATATACGGTAAACTGAGACCAGTAAATTGACTGAAAGAGGAGTATTATGACAACATTATCAACAGCGATACTGGGGTATCCCCGTATGGGAGCCAATCGAGAGTTAAAGCGTGCATTGGAGTCGTATTGGCGCGGTGACATTTCAGCTGATGATTTGCATCAGGTTGGCGCGACGATACGAAAACGCAATTGGGATTATCAGAAAAAAGCGGGTATTCGCTATATTCCGTCCAATGATTTTTCATATTACGACCAGATATTGGACTTTAGCTGTTTTATTGGGAATATTCCGCCGCGATTTGGGTATGTATCCGGTCCGGTTGATTTGGATCTGTATTTTTCAATAGCACGTGGAAACACCAAGGACTCGTCGAATAATCAATATGCGGCTGAAATGACCAAGTGGTTTGATACCAATTACCATTATATTGTTCCCGAGTTTGATGAGGCTACGGAGTTTTCTTTAACAACCACCACCCCATTTGATGCCTATAAGGAGGCCAAAAAATGGGGTGTTGATACACGTCCGGTTATTGTGGGCCCTTTAACATACCTCAGCATTGGAAAATCCACAGATGGATCAAACAAGTGGGCGTTGCTGGATAAATTAATAGCGGTGTATGGTGACATACTCAAGCAATTTGAAGCGATCGGGGTGACCGACATTCAAATAGATGAGCCAATTGCGGTTACAAAATTAAATAATACGCAAAAGGAGGGATTTAAGCGTGCGTATGATGCCATCGCAGCGGCATCGTCTGTTCGATTGCATTTAACCACGTATTTTGGGGATTTGCGGGATAATCAATCGTTAGTATATAGCTTGCCGGTTTATAGTATTCACGTTGATGTAACGCGATTGTCGACATCGTTTGAAACGGTTTTAGCCGGTTTTCCAGCCGATAAGCAGTTGTCTTTGGGGGTGGTTAATGGACGAAACATTTGGGTGAATGCGTATGACGATACCATTCAAAAAATTCAGCGAGCACAGGCTGTCATATCCCCCGATCGGATTGTGGTTGCCACATCATGTTCGTTATTGCATGTTCCTGTAACATTGGCAAACGAAACCGATATTGATGAATCGATTAAACAATGGCTGGTATTTGCAGATGAAAAAGTCCATGAATTAGTCGATATTGTAACGGGGTTTGCCGACCCATCAGCGGATGCATTGGGGGCGAATCGTGCGGTTCAGAATGGTCGAAAAACATCCGCGCTTATTCATAATAATGCGGTTAAAACCCGTTTGTCGCAGATTAAGCCTCTGGATTATGTGCGTTCATCCGGTTTTTCAGATCGTAGTATCAAACAAAAACAATTGTTTAATTTGCCCGTGTTTCCGACAACAACCATCGGGTCTTTCCCCCAAACGGATGCTGTTCGAAAAGCGCGACGTGATTTTAAAAATGGCGGGTTATCGGCTAACGAATATGAATCATTTTTAAAAGATCAGATTCGAGATGCGGTTGCTTTTCAAGAAGACATTGGGCTGGATGTTTTGGTCCATGGTGAGTTTGAACGAAACGATATGGTGGAGTACTTTGGGGAGCAGTTGAATGGATTTGCATTTACCAGCTATGGTTGGGTTCAAAGTTATGGGTCACGTTGTGTGAAACCCCCCATTATTTTTGGGGATGTTTCGCGTCCCAAGCCCATGACAGTGGATTGGTCGGTATTTGCGCAATCGTTGACCGTAAAGCCCATGAAAGGGATGTTGACGGGTCCTGTAACCATTCTACAATGGAGTTTTGTTCGGGATGATCAGCCTCGAAAGGATACCGCAATGCAAATTGCCTTGGCGATTCGAGATGAGGTTTGTGATTTGGAAAAAGCGGGAATTGGCATGATTCAAATTGACGAAGCCGCATTGCGGGAAGGGTTGCCGGTTCATGTATCCGACTGGGATGCCTATTTGCGATGGGCGGTGGATACGTTCCGATTGGTTACGGGTGGGGTTATGGACTCTACTCAAATTCATACCCATATGTGTTATTCTGAATTTAATGATATTATCGAAGCCATCGCACGTATGGATGCCGATGTTATTTCGATCGAAACCTCACGATCGCATATGGCCTTGTTGGACGCGTTTGTTAAGTTTAATTACCCCAATGATGTGGGACCGGGTGTGTATGACATTCACTCTCCCCGTGTTCCAACGGTTGAAAGCATGTCAGACTTACTTAAAAAAGCCACCAAATTACTGCCTGTAGAGCATATTTGGGTCAATCCAGATTGTGGATTAAAAACCCGTGGCTGGCCGGAAGTCAAAGATGCCTTGACGCACATGATTACCTCCGCAAAACAATTGCGAGAGTCGCACAATGTGGTATCTGTACGTCCCTGATACCGTTAAATAATCCGAAGAGGGGATGAGCCCACGTACAAAAACATAAAGGGGGAGAGAGATTTTTGTACATTATGTGGGCTCTTGTTAAGAGGAAGGCATAACGCCTTACAGTATATATCGTTTGGTTAGCGGGGGGGCTTTCACACTAATTTATTTTTTTATTATAGGGATATTCTATACGGTCTTAGTGCCTGTGTTTTTTGATTACACGATCACAGATTCGGTTAGTGACGAAGAGCCCGGGCAACAGATAAAGGGGGGAGACACTGGTGCCATGCGGGCTCTTCTTTGTAAATGAGTAAGGCCAATTATACGCCTTACACCCGTATATCGTAGGTGTATACAGACGGCTTTCAGCTTTTATATTGATATTTTTAAATGTAATAAAATAAAATCAGTTGAGGGCTACGATGAATAGTGTATTCAATGCTTTTATGATAAGGTTGTAGGTATGGAATTAATTCTAACAGAGAAACCATCCGTCGCGCGTGATATCGCACGCGTTTTGAATGTGTCCGCTAAGCGAGATGGGTTTTTGGAGGGCAATGGGTACGTTATTACCTGGGCCTTGGGTCATTTATTGGAATTGAGTCAGCCAAATGCGTACGATCCCCTTTATGAACAGTGGCAGCTGGATCGATTACCCATCATTCCTGAAACATTTCGTCGTGAACCGATTGAACGCACCAAAGATCATTATGCCATTGTTAAGCGGTTACTGAGTCGTTCGGATTTGGTATCCATTGTATGTGCAACGGATGCGGGGCGTGAGGGGGAATTGATTTTTCGGCTTATTTACGAGGATTCGGGATGCACGCTTCCCATAAAACGGCTGTGGATTTCGTCACAAACCGATGAGGCTATTCGGGATGGGTTTCGCCAATTAAAGCATGGTGATGATTATTTGCCACTGTATTATTCGGCTAGAGCGCGCTCAGAGGCCGATTGGATTGTTGGCATCAATGCCACACGCGCGTACTCGATTAAATTTTCACGTGGCCGTGGCGTTATGAGTGTCGGGCGCGTGCAAACCCCGGTATTAAAAATGATTGTGGATCGCTATCGCGCTAATCAGGATTTTCAATCCAGCCATTTTTATGAGATTTTGGCCGATGTGATCCATGTTAATGGCGCGTTTCAGGCCAAATGGATGGGAAATGAAGGCAGTCGTATACTGGATGAATCGGTCGCAACGGAACTGTCCAAGCGCTTAGCAAACGAAACCAAGGCGACCATTGCGGCATTGGATCAAAAAACAATTACTGAAAAACAGCCGTTGTTATATGATTTGACCTCCTTACAAAAAGATGCGAATCGACTTTACAATTACTCAGCGGATTACACCTTAACCGTTATTCAGGCATTGTATGAAACTCATAAAATTGTATCGTATCCACGAACATCATCGCGATATTTAACCACGGATATTGCGCCTAAATGCCCAGAATACATCACGATATTGTCGGAATTACCGGAATTTTCTCAGGCGACTCAAACCATTATTGACAATGGTTACACGATTGCCGATCGTATGATTGATGATGGGAAAGTAACCGACCATCATGCGATTATCCCCACCAATAAATCACCGGTTATGGCGAACCTGTCGGTGTCGGAGAATCATATTTATGACATGATTATTCGCCGGTTTTTAGCGGCTTTTTTTCCGGTTTGTCATAAGCAGTCCACCGATATTCACATGACTATTGCGACGGAATCCTTTAAGGCCAGTGGAATGGTGATTGTGTCGCCGGGATGGCGTACGATGTACCCCAAAACCGATCATGACGCTGACATTTTGTTGCCCGCTGTGATGGCTGGCGATAACGTTGATATTGCCGCTATTCACCTTAAAAAAGGCAAAACCAAGGCCCCTCCTTTGTATACTGAAGCGACCGTGTTGGCGGCCATGGAAACCGCGGGAAAGTCTGTGGATGATGACGATTTGCGCCAGGCCATGAAGGATTGTGGATTGGGAACGCCCGCAACACGCGCGCAGATTTTAGAGAAGTTGATTTCAGTTTGCTATATTGAACGAAAAAAAAATGCGTTGGTGCCAACCCCAAAGGGGATGTATTTAATTGATTGCATGTTGAGTGATGAGTTGGTTTCTGCGGAGTTGACAGGTCGCTGGGAAAAAGCGTTAAATGATATTGCTCAGTCAAAAGCGAGTTGGATTGATTATATGAATGACATTAAACAATTTTCTAAAGATATGATTCAAAAAGTTGTAGACAATACGGATTATGTGGTGTCGTCAGATGAGGTGATTTTGGGATCCTGTCCCCTGTGTCACAGTGGTCATGTGGTGTCTCGTCTAAAATCGTATAGTTGTACACGTTGGAAGTCGGATAATTGTTCGTTTGTTATATGGAAGCAAATGGCCAAAAAAGCCATCACGGAGGCGCAAGCCCGTCAATTGGTTAAAACGGGTTCTACCAAGCTTATTAAAGGGTTTAAACGCACAAACGGCGAACCGTTTGATGCCCGATTAATCGTGGCGGATGGCAAAGTTGGATTTCAATTTGAACAGGTTGTGTTGGGGACGTGTAGGATATGCCAATCGGGATCGGTTGTGGAAACAGCAAAAGCGTATTCCTGCAATCAATGGAAACATACCGGATGCCGATTTGTCATTTGGAAAACAATTGCGTCGCGCCCCATCACAGTTGATGAGGCCAAGGAATTATTGGCATCGCGTGAATTGAATGATATGGATGGGTTTAAAACCCGTTCCGGTGAATCGTTTCAGTCGTCTTTGATGATTACCGATGATGGGCAGGTTCAATTTAAGCCCCGTGTGGGGTCGTAACTGGCCATGTTAACCATTACAACCGTTCCGGTTACAATTTATGAGCAGAATGCACGCGTTCTTGTGGATACAAAAAACCAGGAAGCCGTTGTCGTTGATCCGGGTGGAGATGTGGATCGGATAATAGCGGTGATTCCCCCGGCTACACGGTTGCGAGCGATTTGGATTACCCACTCGCATATTGACCATGTGGGGGGCGTGGCGGACCTTTTGGCCCGGTATCCTGGGGCCCCAATTGCCGTTATGGCCCATCCTGATGATGGAATGAATCAAGCGCTCTTAGAGCTACAGTCCCAGCGATTGGGCATTCCGTATTCGGGGGCATTTCGTGTTACAGATACGGTGCATGAGGGCATGACGGTTTGCATTGGCGACCATGATTTTACGGTCTACGAAACCCCGGGGCATGCTCAAGGACATGTTTCGTATTTTTTGAGCACATCGATCAACACCTTTAAAGGCCCCCTGGTATTGAGTGGGGATACGGTATTTAAACGTGGAATGGGACGAACCGATCTTCCTGGGGGCAATTATGATCAGCTAATTGAGTCGATAAAGACCAAATTAATGACGTTGCCTCCTGAGACGGTGGTATTGTCGGGGCATGGCCCATCCACAACCATTCATGCGGAGTCACAAATCCGTTACATGGGGTGACGGCAGCGCCGTTTATTAGTATTATAGTGGCATGAACATTACCAAAAACCACGTATGGAATGGTATTTTTTGGATTGCGATTATTGTTTTTATGGGGATACGCTCGGTTCAGCATACAGTTAAGGTGCATCACGAGGGGGTTACAGCGGTTTTTCAAGCCTATAAGCACCAAGCACAGGCCCGATCCAACTTCATTAAAAATACAAAGGGGCGTAGTGATTTCCGACCGCCGCGGTATGGGGAGTTGTACCGTCAATTGATGGCCGTTGGGTATGAACTGGACCCATATGCGTATGTTCAACAAAATGAAGCGTTAACCCATTTTATTGACCAGCATATAGATGAGTTTGGGTTACTGGACTCGGAATACACGGATCTTCAGGAATTGCAGCGACGGTTGGCGGAACAATCCCTTATTTTTTATGTGCATGCCACATCATTTAACGCGCTCATCCATCGATTGCCATATGCATGGGCAGCTACGAATGTTAGTGCGATTCCCTTGTATGATAAGCCGACCTTGGCCGGGGTTGTTGTTGATCGATAATTGGTTGGGATTTATTGGGTTTGGCCGTATGGGTGGTGCTCTGGGGCATCGACTGTGTCAAAAAACAGCGTGCCAGTTGATGGTGGCTACCTCCACCCCACTACCCGCCACGCATTGGGCTGTGGCGCATGATCGTGTGGTAAGGGGGTCTGTGGCGGATGTGTTTCGTCAATCGCGAATTATTTTTGTAGCTGTCAAGCCACAATCGGTGAATGCCGTATCACCGGATATTGCGGCACATGTCACATCAGATCATGTCTTAATTTCGGTGATGGCAGGGGTATCCATACAAACACTAATGTCGAAATGGCGCACGACCGCCGTTGTGCGTACAATGCCCAATATGACGGTTCAAGTATCCTGTGGAGTGATTGGGGTGTACGGGCTGGATTTATTGTCAGACGCCCGTCAACAATCGGTTCTCGCTGTATTAGCGGTTTGTGGCACCGTGATTCCCGTTGCCAATGAAGACCATTTGCATGCGTTTACGAGTATTGCCGGTAGTTCTCCGGCGTTTTTTTATCAAATGGCGCAGGTTATGGTGGCCTTTGCTGTGCGCCAGGGCATGCGCAGGGCGGATGCTCAAATAGCGGTTGCTCAGACCATGGCCGGTGCGGGCCAGATGATGGTGCCTCCAGCCGATTTGGATCAATTAATAACCGATGTTCGCTCCCCCAACGGCACCACACATGCGGGGTTGACGCATATGGAAACATCCGGGTTTTTAACCCATTGGGATGGGGTATTGTCGGCAACATATCAGCGCTCACTTGCATTAGCACAGGGGATGCAATCATGATGCACGACGTCATTGATCGCGTGTTTGATGCGGTGTATATTGTGATGATTGTTCGGGTTTTTTTATCATGGATTCCACATAACCCGTATCACCCCATCATTCGGTTAGTGATGCAAATCACCAACCCCATCTTAGAGCCGTTTCAATCGCTTATTCCGCCCGTGCAGGGCATTGATTTTTCCCCGATGATTGCGTTCATTTTTTTAGGTATTTTAAAATCCGTTATTATGTCGTTTATATGATTTTAGCGTTTGAAACATCCTGTGATGAAACGGCCGTGGCTGTGGTTGATGATACCGGTATACGGTCCAATGAATGGCTATCGCAAATTCGGCACCATCGCAAGTATGGGGGTGTTGTTCCGGAATTGGCGTCTCGCCTGCATGCGGAATATATTGATGATGTCCTGGGACGTGCCTTGGTATCCGCGGGGGTTTCGTTAAACGATATAACGCATGTGGCGGTTACCGTTGGGCCGGGATTGGAAGGGGCGTTGTTGGTGGGTATTGTTGCGGCCAAAACCCTTAGTCAGCAGTTGCAGTGTCCTTTGATTGGGGTGAATCATTTGCATGGCCACATTTTTGCGGCATTGGATGCGCATCAACTGCACTTTCCATTGATTGCTTGTATTGCATCGGGCGGTCACACCATGGTGGTTCATATGACGGACCCCTTAACGGTGCACATGGTGGCCAATACGATGGACGATGCCTGTGGAGAGGCGTTTGATAAAGTGGCACGTATGTTGGGGCTATCGTATCCCGGGGGTCCGGCGATTGAAGTTTTGGCTCAATCCGGTACAGTGTGTGTGCCGTTACCACATCCCGTCCAAAATGATCCGCAGCGGTTTAGTTTTTCGGGGCTAAAAACAGCGGTGTTGCACAGTATTCACAAAGAAACGTACGCTAAACCGGATATTGCCGCGAGTTTTCAACATCAAGTGGCCACAATATTGGCACACAAACTTCGTGAAACGGTGAATAGGTATCAGCCCAATCAGGTGGTTTTGTGTGGGGGGGTTTTTGCCAATCGGGTGATTCGATCGCATATTGTCGAGACTATTGATGCGCCCATTTGTATCCCTGCTATTCCATTATGTACCGATAATGCGGGGATGATTGGGTTGGCGGCGCGTGTGTATCGCGATGCGGGGGTCCAATCAACGCCGGTTACTGTTTTGCCGGGTTTGGGATTGGCGGTGCCATGTTGTGAACGTTAAGATTTATCAGTCGTTGCAATTAAAACAAATGCTTCAATTAAATCATGTGATGATCCAGCGATTCATGGTCTTGCAACAATCTGTGAATGAGTTTGAAGAGTCCTTAACGGAGCAGGCTAAAAAAAATCCGTTTTTGTATGTAAAAACCGCATCATTTGAGTCTGTAGATTCGTATAGTGATTCGGATAGTGTGTCGCCTTTGGATGTGGCTACTTATGAAGAAACGCTTTTATCGACGTTAATGACCCAACTGGATGCTCAATTTATATCGGAATTGGAGTACGATATTGTATTGACACTCATCGATCATTTGGATGACCACGGGTTGTTGCCCAATTACAAAGACATACGAGCGGATATTATGGCCCAACACAATGTGGATGAACGCTATGTGTTCCATTGCCTTAAAATACTGCAATCATTTGAACCGGATGGAATTGGTGCACGATCAATCAATGAATGTCTATGGAATCAAATTGAAAGTTACGGATTGACCAATAAAACCGATGAAATGTGTTTAAAAACGCTGGTGAAGTCGTATTTAGATGCAATATCCACTCATCAGTATGGCCCCATTATGGCAGCTTTGGGAATATCTATGGAAACGTTATCCAACTACATTCAATTTATTGGGCAATTGCAGCCAAATCCCGCGGCCCCTTTTAAATCCCGAGAAATGACTATTCCAGTGCAACCGTCATTGCGTGTGACGATTGATAATGGCACCATTGAGCTGCATAATTTGGAACAGCAACGCATGACGGTGCATTTAAACGACAATTTAATTAAACAGTTAAATAATGCTGTTGATGAAAAAGCAAAAAAACAATTAGAGGAGGCTAAAATTTGGTTGGCGCATTTTCAAAAGCGGCAGGAATTGTTGATGGCTTGTGGTCACTATTTGATTCAAAAGCAGCGCTTGTATTTTCTGGAGGGTGACGCTTATTTACTGCCTTGTTTGCAGCGAGATTTAGCCAATCAGTTGGGGGTGTCGGAAAGCACCATATCCCGATTGGTTCGCACCAAATACATTGAATGGAACGGTCGGGTTATTTTGTTTAAAAATTTATGCCAACGCGGTATTTTTGGAAAAACAAAACGGCAGGTTAAATTGCTGATTGCGTATTACAAAAACCAAAACCCCCTGTTTTCCGATCAAAAATTGGCCGATATACTCAAGCATATTGGGTTACCCATTGCCCGTCGAACCGTTACCAAGTACCGTCATGAGATTGAGATGAATCCGGATGAACATTCGAATGGCCCCATACGTATTCCAAAAAGTGACGGTCTGAATCAACCGTGAGTTTAATGTTGGTTGGCTCTCCGGCGATGATTTTGCCAGCCGTGCCACAGGCTTCAACCAAGCTGGCTTCATCGGTGTAGTTGTCCAGATGAAGCACGGTTGCATAGGCCGTTGCTAAGCAATCGGCATGAAATCCTTGGGGCGTTTGAACGGCAACCAGCGTGGACCGATCAACGGTATGTGTAATCCATCCATTGGCCACATTTTTTAATGTATCGGTTACAGGAATGCCCGGAATAACCGCTTTATGCGTGTGTAACGCAGCAATAACACGGGTAATTAAATTCGCGGACACATTGGGTCGAGCCGCGTCATGAATGAGTACATAGTGACTACGGGGGTTTCGATTGTGATACCCACTAGCCACGGATAACGCCCGGCTACGGCCACTGGGGACACAGTGGTATTTGCTGCAAAATGCATGCAGAACAGCATCCAATTGGTTTTTCAAATCATTTGTGCAGGGAATAATAATTTCTGAAATGGCGGGATGGTTATAAAACGCCGCAACGGTATGGTAAATAACCGGTTTTCCGTGAATCGGAGCCAATAATTTGGGTTGGGAAGGGTGGTATCGTTGCCCTGAACCACCGGCTGGAAGAATAACGGATATGTAGGGTTCTTGGGTCATTACGAGTCCATATCAAATAGCAGTTCACTGGGTTGGGATGTCGTGATGGCGGTAAAGGTTTCATTGGCCACGTCAATAATCAATTGTTCGGTTTCCAGTTGGTTCATGCCAAATGCACGGATCATGACGTTTCCTGAAATATGAATACGGTCATTGACTGTATCATAACGCAAATAATCGGCCGTTATTTTTATGCTCTTTTGCTTGATTTCCACATTGGTTACAAGCTCTAAGGTGTTGTTGGTTTTGGAAAAACCCGCCCATTCAGCAGACAGTGTGGTTGGATTACGGATCATGGTGCGGATATTATCATTGCTAAAGGTATGGGATTCTTTTTTAAGCCAGTTTAAATTATCAAAGGCCATCGACACATTGCCAGAGGCCCAGTATTCGTCATTGGACTCATCAATGTGTAACGTATGACAGGTTAATGATTTATCGGGTTGGGAAACGGCGACCGTGGGGCTATAGGTTACACGAACATCATCTCCAGTAACACCCAGTTTGAAGCCCTTGGCAGTAATGGTGGTTTCATGCGCTAATAATGCACGGACGGTATCGGATTGGGATGCGGTGGCCTTCCGTGAATAAACGGTTTTAACGGGGCTATCCACAATTAATTGATTGGTTTTTGTATCAAAATGGCCATTTTCGAATTGGGATTTACTGGAGGCGTTGGTTAAATGCGTGTCCCCCTTTAATAGTAACTGTTCCGGATCATTAATGTAGGTGACATCCGATGATTTGATATACGTATTTTCAATTTGAAGTCGTGTATCATCGGCAAACGATGCTGTTTTGGTCAGGTGTCGATAGCTAAATGCCAGCGCATTCACGGTAATGGTTTGATTGTGTTCGCGGGGATGAATGTGCGCAAAAACATTCTCAGACGCATTAATGGATTTGGTGATGGTATTGATGATGCCCGTGTCACCGCGTAAATCCGAGATAATAACGGCTTCAGTAGCATCGTAGATGGTTCCAGAGGTGATATTTTTGGATCGAAAGGTATCGGTATAGGTTTCCTGCCACATACTATCAACTCGTACATCAAATACTTTTTTACCCTCTTCGTAGCCGATACTGCGGGTGTTTTTTTGCTCGGCAAATGACCTGGATGTATCGGACTCCATGGTTAATAAACGGTCACGGTAAATGATATATCCGCCAAGGGCAACGAGTACAATAAACATCCATTTGACGACCGTTATCATAATGGAAACTGCAGCGGCGAGCTGTAGTGTGGGGTGAAGGCGTAGTGCATCGTCATTTTGGTTGTATCAACACGTTTAAAGGGGGCATCACTTTCCAAAAATGAGGGAGGAGGGGTGTTTAAATGCGCGCATTGATAGCGATAATAATCGGCTTTAGTGGGATGCTCGGGGCAACACACGTTAATAATGTCCGATTGTGCGGGTGGATTGACCATTAGGTGCCATATAAAATGATTGAGATCGTCAATATGAATGAGATTGACCGGGGCATTCGCATTGGGTACAGCAGGTGTCATGCGACTGTAGCGATTGTATCCACAAAGGCCTGCCGCTCGTAAAATAATGGATCGAGTTGGATGGGTTTCAATGGCTTGTTCGGCTGCGCGTAAGGCGCGTGCACGGTTAGTGATGTCGGTTTGACTGGACTCCGTAACCCAGTTGTTTATGCAGGGATAAATACTGGTTGAACTAATAAACACAATAGCGGTTTTTTGAGATATTTGTGGGACAAGTTGTTGCAGTCCATGGGGATAGGCCCAAGGATCTGCTAATTGACGTGAAAAGGGTATACTAATCAGGCACCAATCGGATGCAATGGGTAGGCGGGTCGATGAATACAGATCAAAAAAATGATGATGTGAAACAGGAAATTCCGGAAAAGATGCTTTGGATGTTGTCACAATGTTGGAAAAGCGATGCCCAAACTGACGCAGAAAATGATGTCCCAGGTAGCCACATCCAATGATTGTTAATGTTCTGGTCATACGCTCATTATTGTAGCTTGGAATGCGCATAAAAAATAGGTGTTGAATGGAGTGGTTGACAAACCCTATGTAACAGCGGTTTAATACATACACAATAGTATTAAAATAAGGAGATATTGTGAGCGGTAAATCGAAAGTAAAAGTATCAAAGTTTAAAAAACAACGACGGTTGGGTATTGAGCTGCCTGGTTTGGGTAAGCCCGGAGCCTTAACCAAGCGGAACTATCCTCCCGGACACCATGGCCAAATGCGTCGTCGTCCCACCGAGTATGCGGTTCGTTTAGCTGAAAAGCAAAAAGTGTTGTTTCATTATAATATACGAGAAAAGCAGTTCCGTCGTTTTGTAAAAGACGCCAAACAAGGTAATGTGGTGAACTGGACGGATCGCTTATTTTCGTTGTTAGAAACCCGATTAGACAATCTGGTATTTCGTTTGGGATTTGCCCGAAGCCTGCCTGAGGCTCGGCAAATGGTGGTTCATCGTCATGTTCGTGTTGACGGGGTTATTTTGGATCGTCCATCGGCCGTTGTTTCGATTGGTCAGGAAGTATCGTTGAGCGAGACCATGTATAAAACGGTCAAATACGAGATCTTGAAAAAAGAGCCAACATTGCCTTTGCCCGAATTTTTGGAGCGTTTGGAAGGGAGTAAGGGCCAGGATACCGGAAAGCTAATTTCGTTACCAACGCTAACGGATGTGCCTTTTGAGTTGCAATCACGATTTATTTCGGAGTTGTACGCTAACGTCAAGTAATTGATTCGTCGGGGATTCATCGCATTCATTTTAGGAATGCATGTTTTTTTGTATGGGTCGGGTCAATCGTATTTTTTGGTATTGACCCACCCCCTGTACGAATCGGGAAAGTCGGTTTCGTCTGCCACCGTTTCGGGGGCCATGTCGGCCCAGATAGCACAGGCTAGTTCGCTTTTAGAGGCGTATGGGGTGGCTATTGTTGAGCTCTTTGATCGGTACGATGATGGCTTGCGCGTGTCTACGCTTCAACAATCCGGTGCATCGACTCGGGTGCCGCAGTATACGTATTTAATTGATGTGACGGATGATCAAAAAGAGGCGTTCCAAGAGGCGGTCCGCACATTGGATGGGTTTGTTCATTTTCAACCCAATTATCGGTACAAAACCATTTCAACAGCGGGGATGGAACCGCTGTATACGGAGTATCAATCAATGGCATTTGATGTAATGGGTATTCCCAATGCGTGGCAATATGCCACGGGTGCGGGTATTCGTGTAGCGGTTATTGATACAGGGATTTATGCCAATCACGAGGAATTTTGCAATGGCTCGGCGGCGATTGATATAGCGAATCAAACCATGGATACAACCAACTGTACGCGGTTGGATGCGTCATACGACTTTGTTGACTTGTCGCCTTTGGAGTATAGCCAATATTCAAGCGAAGGGATACTGGTTGATTATGAAGACTACACAACCAGAGATGCCTTCCCAGAAGATTTTAATGGGCATGGCACCCATGTTTCGGGAATTGTAGGCGCATCGGTAAATGGAAAAGGCATTTCGGGTGTTGCATACAATGCCACAATACTACCATTGCGGGCGATGTTTGTTATCAAGGACCCTACGGATCAGGAAATGACTGCTGTGGGCAATACGGATGACATTGTTCGTGCGATTAATTATGCAGTTACCAATAATGCGGACATTATTAATATGAGTTTGGGCGGGCGTTTTGGTGGTGATGAGGATGTTATTTTTCAGGATGCGGTTGATCGGGCGTTTAAAGGTGGGGTGTTTGTGGTGGCGGCGGCAGGCAATGAGGCCAGTAATATTGATACAGTAAAAGCTGCGCCGGCGTACTATGATAGTGCCTTCAGTGTTGGATCCGTGAATTCGTATGGGGGGGTGTCGTATTTTAGCAATTATGGCAATACATTGGATGTTATGGCAGTGGGTGGAGATGTTTTAAGTGCGTCTATTCCGGGCCAAGAGCAATTAAACAGCAACCAATATTATATTAAAATGTCAGGAACATCAATGGCCGCCCCGATGGTTTCAGGCGCGGCCGCTTTGATTTTAGATTACTATCGCCAAAAAAATCAGCCACTATCCCCATCGGAATTGCGTCGATTGTTTCACATATCTGCGGCAAATAATGGGCATCGAGATTCAAAATACGGCTATGGCATCATCAATGTTGAAAAAGCATTGGATTTTTTAAGGGTAGCGGATAGCCCCCCCCTCGATGAATTGGATTCCATGGTGTTTGATTATGGGGCCAATACCCCATTGTGTTACCCCAATCCATGGTACCGCAGTCAAGCGGCTGTATCAACGTGTCAGGTTATGGAGACACGAACGGGGCAGTTGGATTACCGGTTATATACGCGGTATGGTTATGTTGTCGCCTCGGGTACCCAGAATGTTGTTCCTGGCAGGACCCCCTTTTTTGTTTGGGATGGTCGCGATGCGTCAGGCAGTGTGGTGCCAAATGGGGTGTATTCCTTGGTAGTAACAATCCGGCCAAATGGCGGGAAGTCGATGATCAAAAAGCATTTAATCTCGGTGTTGCCCTAATTGATTTTGGTGTCAAATGACGCAATCCCTTGATTCGATTTCATGAATAGATTACTATTGTGTATATAGTATTGGCTCTCGTAGCTCAGTTGGTAGAGCGCATCCATGGTAAGGATGAGGTCAGCGGTTCAATCCCGCTCGAGAGCTCCAGTTGTTTTTGATACACGGTGATCGCCTTGAGATTATTGAATGGATCCCGATACGATGTGAGCGTAGGCTTTTTTGATATGAGTCATATAGGCATCACGACTGTAGGTTTCGGCGAGTTGATTGGATTCATTTTGCCAATGACTCAAACAATCCGGGTCGTTTTTTAATGACGTTAGCGCATCACAAAAACCGGCAACGGTTGTGGCTTTGAGGTAGTGGGTGAATAGGGATGAGGGGTATTCGGGATTGTCGCGAAGTAGCAACGGCAAGTGTACCGCACTGGCTTCGATGGTCGCAAATGCAAAGTTTTCGTGGTAAGAGGGCATAAAAAATACGTCGGACATGGCATAGTATCCTGGCATATCATCAAAATCAACAATGCCAGTAAAGATAATATTTTTTGGGGCGTTTTTGATGGCTTTTTTGAGTTTATTATAGTCAGCTGTTAGGCCTTTAAAAGGAGTGCCACCAACCCACATAAACTGAATGTCGGGGCATAATCGCGCGGTTTGAATGAAATCATAGATGCCTTTTCGGGGTTGAATTTGACCCATGCAACTGACCACAAAGGCATCAGTAATACCGTATTTTTGACGAAATGTATTGCGAAGGGGTGTACTGGGCTTAAATTTTTGACGGTCCACACTGTTGCATAAAACCTGTATGGGGGTGCGAACACCGATCCGTTCAAGAACGGTTTTAACCGTGGGGGAAACAGCAATAACGGTTTGTGCACGATTGTACGCTAAGCGTAGGTACATAGTGGCCAAGGGCCGCCATAAACGACTCAAACGCAAGCTGCCATCAAATGAATCGGGTACCACATGGGCGGACACAATCAATTTATTGCGATAGCGTCCCGATAAACGCATGTAATCCAATCCAATTGTGTGAGCGTGAATAACGTCGGCGTCCTCAATACGATCAACCACGGTGTAGTTCGGATCGTTTTTTAAGGCATCCATTAATTCAAGGATGGCGGTTGTAACACCGTTGGCTTTTCCCACGAACGCTTCGGCGATTATATGGATGCGTATTGGTTTCATGACTGTCATCATACATTTATGGTTACACAGAAGTAAATAATATATACTATGTTTATGAAAATAGGATTCTTTACGGATACCTTTGCCCCTCAGATTAATGGTGTCGTGACCAGTATTCAGTCGGCAATGGATTACTTAAAGGATCGGCATAGCGTGTATGTGTTTTGTTCCAATGTACAACCGGCTGTACCATCAACGGATCAGGTGTGGCGGTTTCCCTCCGTGGTATACCCATTTCAAAAGGAGTATCGGTTGGCATGGCCGTTTCATCCCCAGTTTAAAAAGATTCAATCGTTGAAGTTGGATATTATTCATATCCATACGCCGTTTACAATGGGGTATGGCGGGCTTCGGGTTGCGGCATGGTTGGGGGTTCCCGTTGTACACACGTACCACACATGCTTTGAAAAATACATTCACTATGTGCCCATACTACCCAAACGATATCTCTACACGTATGCCAAAAAAGAATCCAAACGATTTTGCAATCGCTGTGATGCGGTCATTGTCCCCACACAGCCCATGAAGCCATTATTGGAATCGTATGGGGTTCATAAACCCATTCATGTCATTCCTAGTGGAATTAATATGCTCACAGAGTCATCGGTGGATGTGGCGGGATTCACGGCTCAATACTGTAAACCAAACCATGTGAATGCGTTGTTTGTGGGACGCGTCAGTATTGAAAAAAATATCTATTTTTTAATAGATGCCTTGATTCGCTTGCGAAATGACGCGTTTCCGGTGCATTTAATTATTGTAGGGGATGGACCAGAACGAAAAAATGTTGAAAAAATAATACAGAAACAGGGGTTGGCGGATTATGTGACACTGACGGGGTATTTACCAAAGCCGGATGTGTTTGCGGCGTATTATGCAGCCGATATCATGTTATTTCCGTCAAAAACGGAAACGCAGGGATTAACGGCAGTTGAATCCATTATGTGTGGCACGCCGGTGATTGGGCTGGATGAAATGGGAATTAAAGATGTGGTGGTATCGGGTGTGTCAGGCATATTGACCCCGGACAACATCGATGCCTATGTCGACGCTATTCGTCAATGGTTGACAGTTCCGGATTTTCAAAAACGGTTGGCGCAGCAAGCGTCCCAAGACGGGATGCGATTTTTACATACACATACCGGCCAGGTTTTGGAAGGCGTGTATAATGAATGTATGGAAAAGCGTTATTTGGGTAGGGGCTTTAACAAAACCGGTTGATGATAGCGTAGCCATTTTTTGGCTTCAGATACGCGGTCTGTATATGTCTTGACCAGATTCCAAAATTCAAGCGAATGGTTAAAATGGATGCGATGGGCACATTCATGAATCATCACATAATCACTGACCCAATCGGGGACATGGATGAGTGCTTGGTTGAGTGTAATACTGTGATTACGATGGCAGGTTCCCCAACAGGAGCGCATGTGCCGAATGCGAATTTTGGATACGGATACCTGCATGCTATGGGCAATATCATAGCAGCGTTGCGGCAAATACAGGCGGGCGTATTTGGCAATAAATGCGGATTTGGATACCGATTGGGGTAATAAAATACCATTAGTGGATACGGTGATTGCAGCGGTTTTTGTCACCCCAATCGGGTATAGGGTGCCCCGGTATGCGACATGATTATCAGAGTGCCAATCCGATAAATGACGGGTTTTTTGGGCCACACGTGTTTTCTGCAATTGAATCCAATCGGAATGGTCGGCAAGAATGCGTTGAATGGTTGATCGAATTGGTCGGGCAGGGGTTCGGACAATAACCGCACCGGTTGCGTCAATTTCAAGCGCATACTGTCGACGCCGCGCATGAGGTTTGATAATGACTGTGTTTGACTGTCCCATGGTAAATGATTATACGACAATATCGGTCACGTAAGCAAGATTTAAGGCAGTAAACCGGTACCTAGAAACGCCCCAACAATACGCGGATAAACAAGGGGGAGTCCGTATAGCCATGGTTTGTTTTGTAATCGAGCTGGCTTGGAGCCAACGGCTAAACTCATATGAACCGCAAAATCTGGGGCAACAGCGTACTCGTCTCGATTGGCTGAAACGGCAACTTTGGCGTAAGCCGCGGTAAATTTTGAATCCAAACTAATAAAATGATAATCGGATTCCCAAAGAATGCGTTCAACGTTTAGCTGAAAGGCCGGGCCCGTTAGATAGTAGCCGTCGAGCCCTTTACGAATAAAGCGCTCTCTACCCGCAATGGTAACGTCAACGTGACCCAACACAGCCCCTATTCCCACACGGTAATTGACGCGGCCATACTGCTTGGCTAAATTAAATAAAATCAAATTATAACCATCGGATATACTAAAGGACTCAATCAAATCGGTTGTGTTTTTTAAGTATATTTTGTGATGCGTGATTTCCAGTCCCCAGGCAGATTGATTCTGCCAGTTTTCAAGCCGAAACGACCACCAATGCGAATCATCAACACATCGGTTGTTGTAGTCTGCGGATATGGACTCACGTCGCCCATCAGCCAATTGAATTTGCAACGGCGATCGGCCTGAAAAAGAACAGCCCATCATTGCGCTAAGATGGAGTCCGTTATCAAACTGGGCATATAAAAATGACGAAAAAACAAAATTAGCCATAGGTTTATCTTCATTTTGTTACTCTATCTGAGGGCCCGTGCCCGGATCAAACGCCATGGGATCACCGTTGGTTACCCAAAAAGCGCTTCGCGCATGGCACTATTGCAACCAATGGCAATAAGCAACGATATAATCAGGCCAAATACGGCTTTAAAGACGTCCTGAGAGCACATGCCCAGTGCCTGTTTAAGGGACTTGTGGGATACATTTCGAAGGCTCATTGCGATTTCACGTCCAGCCAACAAGCCTAAAAATACCCATGTGGTGCTCATGGGTATGTTGGAATGAATTTTGAAGTAAAATAAAATAACTGTAAAAACAATATCGATAAGGGTGGCGGATCGGACATCGTGAACACGGGATTTTTCTTCAACAATGGTTTGAATCGCTGCCCCGCCTTTAAATAACATAAATCCCAATCCCAAAAAAATAGGGGTTATAAACCAAACCAGTTCATATAAAGATAGCTGACGTGGTAAATACACCGCAATGTTAGCCGCATCCTGCATCAGCCAGACCGACCACAATACGCCTGTACTAAACCATTGCGCGATTCGCCACAGCGGATTGGCTGGACCCGTTGAATACCAATGAATGATATGCGAGATACTGATCCATGTTATGAATGCAATACCAAATGCCAATCCGTAACCCAGTAGGCTTTTCATGAGCACTTTTTCAATGCTGGTGGCACTGGTAGAAAATGCCGTTAATATAAGAAACGTGGTGGATACGGGCATTTTAAGTCGGGTTAAAATCAGCAGAAAAACAGGCGCGGCTACTTGTAGAAATGAAAAGGATACAGGGGTTTCTGAAAACCCTTTGGAGGCCAATCGGCCATAGGACACATCGCCTGCGTAATGTAGCCATGAATAGACGGTTGTTAGTATAAAAATGCTGCCAATAAATATCCATAACAGCCACCAAGGTTTATTGCGATTGGAGGCAATAAATGTACCGATGGTTTGAATCGAATCATTGGCAACGGTGGCATAGCCCGCCACCAAAAAACCCAACCAGCGCGCAATCCAGGGGTAGGGGGATGTTAGTAGCGATAACAATAAAAAGAGTGCTGTGATAAATATGAATCGGCGTTCATTCTTTAAAACGGTGATATAATGGCCATTGGGTGACAATAAACGCATTAAACCCGTTGTCATTAGTAAAAATACCAAATCCTAAATAAAGGGGGCGGAAATGCAGTTAAGAGAAAAGCCATTGGCATGGGATATAAGAATCGGTATACGGCGAAACTATAAACACGTTATGCCATGTTTGCGAGCAAATGACATTAGTCCTATTTTTGAAATGGTGCGTATCGAACGCGTTGTTACCCGTAATGTGACCCAACGGTTTTCCTCTTCAATGTAAAACCGCTTGGTTTGAAGGTTAATGTGTTGAATGCGCTTGGTTTTCCGATTGGAATGCGACACATTGTTTGCAACACGCTTTCGTTTTTTGGTTAATTGATCTTGTCTAGCCATAATACTAGAGATAATACCGTATCAGAGGGGGGGTTGTAAATATGTTAATCGGCGGTTTGATCATAGGGGGCACGATTTAAATGATCCATTTGTATATTGACATTTTTAAGTTTATTGTTTATTGTTTTTAAAAATTAAAAAAGGAGCTTTTTTATATTGACATTTTCAAGCTTATTGTTTATTTTTTTTAAAAATTACAAAAGGAGTTGTAATGATTAGACAGGTATCTATTATCGGTTTGACAGCACATGCTGCTTTTGGTGGAATGGGGACAGGGTCCTCGAATATATCATCGGCACAGCGTTCACATAATAGGGATCGCACGCTTGGTGCAGAGCATTCGATTCACAATCGCCACCAGGCCCCACAACCGGTGTTTCCTGTGCAAAATCATCAACAAGCATTGAAAATTGCCTTTCCTGTTTCTGTAAAACACGTTGCGTTGAGAGCCAATGAGGCTAGCTTGCAAAACGCAGCAAATGTGGCGCCATCAGAAAAAAATGGTATCGATAGTCAATTGACGTTTAAAAAAGTGGCTTATGGCGACACCGTCGCGCTTATTCAAAATACGCGGGTATTTTTGCTTAAGCTTATTGATGCCATTAAGTATTTGAATGATTTGCCTAAAGATGGAACATATGCGGATTATCATAAAGCAGATTTTGACTCGATCATTTATTTGACTTTTTTAATCGCTGTCTCAATGGGTGCATTACTTGGTTGTTTATGCATAATTTTATTGTTTTATGCCACCATTAATACCAATATTATAATTGAAGACACACCCCCTCCGCATGAAAACGGTCCGTTGCCCTCGGCAAATCAGCTGCCGGCTCCCAGTAATGTGTTGCCGGATCAGCCAGGGTCATTCAGCAATAACCCCCATCACGATGATGGTATTTACATAGATATTCCAGATGATCTTCGTGAGCTGTGGACGGGTGTTTCAGACAATCAGCTGCTGGACGGTCGCCGTGACAGCCAGCCCGATGCCGAGTTGTCCAATCGTGGATTGCAGTCACCCGATCCGATCGAATTCGAATCAAGCAGTAGCCAGGTGGTACGGACGTATCCGCTTACCCAATTCTCTAGACGGCGTGGTTTTTAATAAATTCATTGATTTGTAAGCCTGTCCAAAAATTGTATGCGAAATAACCACAACATATGGTATGGTTAATCATAACAAATGATTGAAGAAACACGGTTTTATGACCCAAACGAACATGTTGAGGATGACAAAGAGTTTTCACTTCGGCCCAAGCGGTTGGACGACTTTATTGGACAGGCGAATCTGCGGCGCAATTTGTCGGTGTTTATTCAGGCGGCTAAAAATCGAAACGAATCCTTAGAGCACACCCTGTTTTATGGCCCGCCAGGGCTGGGAAAAACTTCCTTAGCAACGATCATCTCCATTGAGATGGAGGGGCATATTAAAATTACATCCGGCCCCGCGATTGAACGCCCCGGGGATTTGGCCGCTATTTTAACCAATCTAAAAAAAGGGGATATTTTGTTTATTGACGAAATTCATCGGTTAAATCGGGCTGTAGAAGAAGTGCTTTACCCCGCTATGGAGGATTTTGCACTCGATATTATTATTGGGAAAGGCCCGGCCGCCCGATCCATTCGATTGGATATTGATGCGTTTACCTTGGTGGGGGCCACAACCCGTGTTGGGTCTTTGAGTGCCCCCCTTCGGGATCGATTTGGGATTATCGAAAAATTTGACTACTATACCCCCGAAGAGTTATCCCACATTGTGCGTCGATCAGCCATGTTGTTGGACAGTCCCATTGATGCCGATGCGGCGATTATGATTGCGCAGTCGTCCCGAGGCACGCCACGGATTTCCAATCGCATTCTCAAGCGTATTCGGGATTGGTCACAGGTGCATTCGGATGGACGGATATCGGTGTCGGTGGTGACGGAATCCTTAAAGGCCTTGGGCATTGATGTGACGGGTTTTGATCAAAACGATCGGCTGTATATGGATACCCTGATTCGCAAATTTTCGGGGGGACCGGTAGGGGTGGATACGTTAGCCGCGAGCATGTCCGAAGAGGCGGAAACCCTGGAGGATGTTATTGAACCGTATTTGCTGCAAAAAGGATTTTTGGATCGAACCGCAAAAGGCCGGGTAGCGACGGCATTGGCGTATGACTATTTGGGGGTCGTTCCCCCGTTGTCAGCTGTGCCAACCCATCATCAAGACACATTGTTTTAGGAGGTAATTATGAAAAAACGATCAATCACAATCGAGCGAAAAACAACCGAGACAGCCATTACCATGGCGTTTGACTTGGATGGTACAGGAGCGTCCCATATACAAACAGGCATTGGGTTTTTTGACCACATGCTGACGTTGTTTGCTGCACATGGCTTATTTAATTTAACGGTGACCGTTGCGGGGGATTTGCATGTTGATGGCCACCATACCGTTGAAGATGTGGGTATTTGCTTGGGCCAAGCCATTCGTCAGACAGTAGGGGATGGGGCCGGTATATACCGATACGCATCGGGGTCTTTTCCCATGGATGACTCACTGTGTGTGATTGCAATGGATATGGGGGGGCGCCCGTATTTACAGATGGCATCGATAATGCCTCAGAGTATTGGTACGTTTGATACGGAATTGGTAGCGGAGTTTTTTCGATCGGTTGTGAACCATGCGGGGATGAATCTGTATGTGGACTGGCCGTATAAAGGCAATGCGCATCATGTTATTGAGGCGTTGTTTAAGGGGTTTGGGGTACTGTTGGATCGTGCCACTCAACGTGACCCACGACGGAATGGGGTTCCATCAACCAAAGGTACACTGTAATGACGGTATTATTTGATGCGGATGATGTGGCTATGGATATTCAGCGGGTAGCCAATGATGTGTACGATATCGTCCGTCACACGCCGCCGAAGGATGTTGTGTTTGTAGGGATTTTAACCAATGGGGTATTTTTGGCCAAACGGGTACGTGCAGCATTAGCAAAGCGTCAATTTGTAATTCCAGATGCGGTGATGGCATTGGATGTGACGCTGTATCGGGATGATCATGCACGATCCAAAAAAACCTATTTAACGGTGGAATCCGCGATTCAAACGGTTGGGGTAGATGGCAAGCATGTGGTTTTATTTGATGATGTTCTGTGCACGGCACGAACAGTGCGAGCGGCATTGAATGCCATTTTTGATTACGGGCGTCCCGAAAAAGTGCATTTTTCTGTATTGTATGATCGGGGGCATCGTCAGGTGCCTATTCAGCCCAATGTGGTGGCGCGGCATTTGGATGTGCCAATGGATTTGCGGGTGAATACGGTCTTTTTTGAAGTTATGGGAGAGGATTTGGTGAAAGCGGAACCGTTTCCAGCGGAATAAAACGGAGATTGTTGTGAACATGTCGGTGTATTTGTGTCAAAAACGATCCCGTTTGGGGGATATTGCGGCCAATATGCAAACGATTCGGGATGTTCTGAAGGGTGTGAGGGCCGATGTGGTGGTGTTTCCCGAATTGTTTGTGTGGGGGTATCCCATTACCGATCAATTTATGGAAGCCATGTGTCAGAAACGCGTGATGGCGGCCTATGATGACCTGATTCACATGAGTCGCTACGCAGCGGGACTGTTGGTGGCGGGGATACCGTATTATGATGGCAGGCGTTGGTACAATGGGGCGGTAGCGGCCGCGAATGGCGCCTTGGTGTATCGGTATGCCAAGCACTGTTTGCCCAATGATGACGTGTTTAATGAGTCGCGGTATTTTTCCCCGGGCCAAACCCCGCCGTACTTTGATTGGCAGGGCCGTCGGTTGGGCGTCCTCATTTGCGAAGATATATGGGCGTATACCGTAGGCCATTATGCGGAGGATCCTGTGCTCGATTTGCGTAATCGCCCGTTGGATGGGGTGATTCATATAGCCGCATCGCCGTTTACCATCGATAAATACGGGGAGCGGCTGCGCCATTTGCAGCGTGTAACCGAAATCGCCGCATGCCCGGTGGTGAGTGTGAATCATGTGGGGGGATTTACGGATCTGTTATTTGATGGGCGTAGCGTGGTTATGACCGCTTCAGGAGCCGTGAAAGGAGCGATGCCGGCTTTTCAAGAAGCTACCGCTTTTGCCGATGATTTGAATACACCATCGCCGCTGTCTGTGTGGGACACCGTGTGGGAGGCGCTGCAATTTGGTTTGCGCGAATATTGTCGCCAGGCGGGGTTTAGTCGGGTGATTTTGGGATTGTCTGGGGGGATTGATTCGGCATTGGTTGCGGCTATTGCGGTGGCGGCGTTGGGTCCCGAACAGGTAACCACGGTTATTATGCCGACCGAATACAATAGCCCCGAAACCATGGCCGATGCCAAGGATATGGCCCAACGCATGGGGTGTCATGTTCGTGTCATCCCTATTGATACGCTTAAAGATGCGGTCGCAACCGCGTTGGATTGGTCGCCAACCGGTAGTACCATTGCCCATCAAAATACACAGGCCCGTCTGCGGGGGCTCTTGCTTATGGCATTGGCCAACCATGAATCAGCACTGTTACTGACAACGGGGAATAAAAGTGAATTGGCCCAGGGGTATGCTACATTGTATGGCGATATGTGCGGGGGCTTGAACCTTATTGGGGATTTATTTAAAACCGATGTGTACGCATTGGTGGATTGGCTGGGGCAACGTTACAATTGGATTCCGGATCGTATTATCACGCGCCCGCCTTCTGCAGAATTGGCCCCCCATCAACGGGATACCGATACCTTACCCGAATACGCGGTATTGGATGGTATTTTAAAGGCCTTCTTAATGAAAAATACATCGGAAGAGGACGTGGCCCGTGACTATGGAAAAATCGTTGTGGACGCGGTGATACAGCGCTACCGGCAATCGGAATTTAAACGGTATCAAGCGGCCCCGATTATTAAGCTGACCGCCTCGGCGTTTGGTCGCGGAAGGCAATTTTCCATAACTGTATGATACGGTATGGTGTACTGGTATTGGGTGTTTTGGTAAACCATATTTGGGGGGCGATGGATTGCGATTTTATGAAACAGGAGCAGATGGCTTATGGGGGGGTCATGCCGGTATTGATTCGCGACTATGGCGCCGATGCCGCCGCGTGTACCCCTCAATTTGACCCAATTTTGGTAAGGGATTATACCCAGTTGGATACCGATGTGGCCTTGGCGTATGTGTATGTGGGGTTGCGGCACGGATCCGTTCATCCGTTACTACTGGATTACACCCAGAGCCATAAGCGATGGGATTTATTACTCATGATCATCACGCAATCCATGACCTTGCCTCGATCTCAACAAATGGGCATGGTTCAGTATTTGTACTACGCGGATATCCCCAATTATATTCGGCGTTCATTGCAACATGTTATGGAGCAATGGCGGGATTCCGAGCGCATGAGTGTGGCCCAGCAGCTACGTCCCCACACAGCCGATCGATTGCGTTATGTGGGACAGTATCCTCAAATGACATACCCGTACTGGTCCACTTTTGATCGCTGGGTTTTTTTATATTATTTGCATCAATTGTATCCGGGACTATTCGAATCGTTTAGCGATTTTTGGAACATTCAATGGGCATCTCAAAACGATGGCCAAAATCCCGAAATGGCTGTCATGATGCACCTATGGTCGAATCGAAGCGCGACTCCCCCCGAATTGACGGATGTGAGTCCATCATTGCAAGCGTTTTACTACATGAAGCGGGGGGATTTTGATCAAGCCACACCACTGATTCAGGATACGGCCGTTTTTTTTAATCTGTTGCAGTATGTATTGTTCTATACCGCGGCAGAACAGCAATGGTTGCTAACGGCTCATCCCGAATTCACCTTATCGGATAGGGATCGGTTGCATACGGAGTTTGCCCATCACATGATCGATGGCGCCTTTCAAACATGGGCGAATCAGTGGCGATCACCACCGCCAGCAGGATCGGCCCGCCAAGTGCATCCGGTAAGTCCCCCCATAACCCGCTATGATCAATTTTTGAATACGGCGGCGGGTATCGGGTATGATGATCAGATGACTCTGCTCATGCCCTTTGTAATCAATACGCCGATTCCTCTACGGTATCAGGCGCGTTGGATTCGTTTTATTACCCCGCATATCATGGATTTCCAATGAAATATGCGGGATACTCGCTACTTGAAATTCTTTTGGTAACCGCATTGGTTATTATTTTTATTGTGGTGATTAATCCCGGCACCTATATGGACCATTTTTCGAAGTTGTTGGTTAAAATGGCGGCGTTGAACGAGGCCAATGGGGTGGCCAATAAGCTCAATACTGTGGCATTTGAGCCCTGCCAGCCACTAACCGCAGACATGCAATCGTTTACGTATGCTGTGGGAAATAACTCATTTCACGTGTTTTTTGAAGATGATTCACTCAAATTAAGTCGTGTGGATGCGCCACTAACTGCGGTTATGTACCGGTATGTGGATCCTGCTGTATCGCCCGAGTTTTTGTATTGGAATCGGTACATGCAGCCCGAATCCCAAGAAAGTGCGATTGAGTTGATTACGCTTCAATGGCAGTCTTCGTTAATGGGGGATCCGGTTCAGATGGTCATGTTGTGTCGAAATTCGGTGATCCAATTGGGGTACTATTGATCATGAAAGGCTATATTTTATTACTGACATCGGGGATTTTGTTTTTTATTATTGCAGCGGTTACGGTATTGCATATGTTGGGAGCCCGTTCGCTGAAGGCTCAGTACGCCAATCAGCGGATGCGGCAAGAAATTATGGATCAATGGAGCCTTCACAACATTATTGGGCATACGATCCACACCAATGAATCAACCCTATCGTTACCCGATGCGTTACAAGACCGGTACACGGTTTCAAATACGGTATTGCCCGATCAATCGGTCCTGTTTTCGATTCAAAATACTGTAAATGATCGCATAACGACCCTTAATGTGCAGCGGGCCATAAACGACGCATTTCAAACCCAGATCGACGTTTCATCGGCATGGGTGAGTGGCGCAATGGTTCAGGGGATTCAATTGAATGCAGCCGGTACCCAACTGGTCGGATTACGTGCGCTAACGTATCCGTTTCAATCGACCGATCGAGTGATTGCCTACGCATTGCTGGATGCCACTGGGGAAGAGTGGCGAATAACCCCGAATGTGCCTATACGAGCCCCCTTGCAATTGCCCTCACCATACCCGTTAACAATGGCAACAATGACGGTCTATTTTTCAGCCCTTTCGGAAGCGGGGGTTATCAGTTTATACTTTACGTATTCAGATGGCTCGATTCAAAATGCCCTTATTGAATATTAACACCACGGGATTTTTTAAAGAAAAATCCTATGTATTTTTAGTGATTAGCCCCCAAACTGTATTGGCGCAGTATGTGGTTCAAACCAATGGGATATTGACAGTCGTGCATGACGTTGTTCAGTCGGTTGACGATGCCGTTATTAAAACACTGGCGCAGGTGTTGGCCGAATTGAAGCCCATGTTGCCCAAGCAAAAAGCGAAACATCAGGTGATTTGTATGGTGGACGATGTGTATATCACAACCCAGCGTCTGACACTGAATCCCCACCAACAAAAGCGATTGTACGAGACATTGGCTATTGATATTGAGGATATGGCTGATTACGAATATACCGTTTCAATCGCTCCGAAAGAATCCAGTAAAGTAACGCCTTTTCTGTTTTTTCTAATCAAAAAGACATTTTTGGGGTCTATTGAATCGGTTGTTAATCAACAGGGATGGGTGTTGCGACGATTGATGAATCGGTATCACGCGTTAACATCATTGTTACGGTATGATTGCGTGGCCATGGATTTGCAAACCCCTGAATTGATTGTCGACATTTCCAAAACACAAGCCAAGGCCTTTGTTCGCTATAATGGGGCGTTAAAGGCGTATCGTCAGGTGGCGTTGCCACTGCGACAATTGGCAGAAAAGGATGCGGTGAATCACCCGGTGAACACCTTTATTGCATCGGTATTGGAGACCTACTCGAGTCATAATACGCAGCCGATTACGCATGTTTTATGGATGTCGGATACCCCGCATGAGGTGGTGTTGCCGGAACGGTTTGCGGTTCAAATCGCGCCATTAGCACTTGTGCCAGGCAAATGGACAACCGACACCGATAGCATGGCGCTGTATCGCGTGGGATGCATGGCATCGACCCAATATCGCGATACCTTTAATATGATCCCCTTCATGAAACGATTGGAATGGCTGGTATTTCGGGCCCTATTGGGCGGGATTTTGGTCATTGCCGTGTGGACCATTGGGCAGTACGGCCTGAAATATTGGCAGTTGCGTAGTGATTACCGAGAATTAACACGCGATTCGGCGTCTTCCTCTGAAACGGCTGAAAAACAGCAGCAGTTAATTGAGGAGCGCAATCGCATTTCTGAACAAAAGAAAATTATGGAATTTTCGGATATAACCGGTTCAGCGTTGGCAGGACAGCTGCATTTGGATTCATTTTTATATAACCTCATTTCGATTACCACCCCCGATATTCGGTTTACATTGATGTCGCTTAGGGGCAATCAATTGACCATACAGGGGACGGCGAGCGCTTTAAGTGGGAATTATTCCTTCTATCTTTTTTTGCAGAAATTTGAATCTTTAAAGGGCGTTGGTGGGGTGCGGTATTCACTGGGATTGTCGGGAGCTGTGGACACATCCACCTTTCGTATTGAGGCTAAAGTTGATCAATAAATGGCGTATTGGCCCACTGGCGGTACATTCATGGGTGCGGGTGGCCATAACAGGTGTGAGTGGGTTTATTGTGTTGGCCGTGCTCAAATGGGGTATAGCCCAAGCGATTATACAGCCATTGGAGGCGGATATTGTAAACGCGCGTCGGGGAATCAATCGATCCGAGCGAGACATGAATCGGCTGAAAAAAGAGGTGTCAGCCTTGCAAAATACCGTTGAGGATAAAAAAAACGCATCATTGCAGCGTTATCAGCACTATTATACGCTCTATACCAATTCGGTGCGTTATATCAATCAATTTGTTTTGGTTCAGTCCAAGCCCCCCGGTTTGCTCATTACCACATCGTCGGTTGTGCCCAATTTGGATTTCACCATTCTGGAACGGCGGTATTTTGAGCCGCATCTGAAGCAGCTGGGGGTGTCGCGATTGAGCAGTTTATCGACGGTATTTTCGATTACGAAGGTTACATTAACCACATCGGGATCCTTTAATGATACGGGGCAATTTTTGTCCAATTTATTTGGACTGCCCATTGATTTTTCGGTGCGTCATTTTATGCTACAAGAATCGGGGGTATCCATTACAATGACGTTGGAATTGGGTTTTGTTGTATACCGGATGGATTAAAAGTACAAATTCCACACGGGCCAAAAAAACGCATAAATAAAAAATACAGTGACCCCAATTGTAAAGGCTAAGTAGGCTGGGGATATCATTTTGAACACCCATTCCACTTTGTTTTCCAATCGGGCTTTGTACAAATCCGCAATGGCACTCATTTTATCGTCGAGGGTACCGGTGCGCTCCCCGTCTTTAATGAGCTGGGCCATAAATTTGGGGAATAAAATTGATTCATCAAAGGATTGCCCAATGCTGTAGCCGGTTTTGATTTTTTCGTAAATAATGGCCATTTCGGCATTGAAAAAGGGGCCTTTGAAGAGGTCTTTGCATAATAAAAATGCGTTCAAAATTGAATACCGTTGATTAATCAGTAGGGTCAGAATTTGGGATAAATACGTACTCATAAAATACACATAAAGGCTGCCATAGATGGGCAATTTAACAATAACGCGCTCAATGTAGTACCCGGTCTTTTTGTTGGAAGATAGCACAGCAATGCCAATTAATAGGACATTAAGAACGACTAAAATGCTGCCCCCATGTTTGGTTAAAAACACATTCAGCTGGAACATTTTGGCGGTAATCATGGGCGGTTCCACACGCATTTGACCCAGCACTTTCATAAAATAGGGCACCAACACACGTAGCGATACAATAAATGATGTGACCATCATAATGAAACTGATAATCGGAAATATCGTGGCTTGTACAATTTTTCCCCGATTGACATTGACCCAGTTAATGGTTTCTGCGTTGGAGCGTAATGATTCGGCCAATCGACCAATTTTTTCACCGCTTTTTACCGCAATAATATAGTAACGGGGAAAGCTACTCGGAAACGCTTCAAGGGCGGCGGAGAGCGGCTTTCCGATTTGAATCGTATCAATAATCGTTGTAATGGTTTTTTGGTACCGTTTGTTGGTGCTAAATCCTCTGACCGCAATGAGGGCGTCCAACAAGGGAAGTCCGGATTCCAGAAAGCTGGCCAATTCTTTGGTGAGCCAATAGACCTCATAGCGGGTTAATTTGGGATTGAATAGGAGTCGATACAATGGTGTTTCATTGAATTTTATTAGGTATATTTCAAGGGACGTCATTCGACGAATACGGGTAATGGTGTATTTTTTACTTAATAAGTAATATTTGGCAGACCGAATAGAGCGTGCGCGAAGGGTATCGCTTTTTTTTGTTCCATTTTTATCGATATATCGAAATTTATACCAAAATGCAGACATAGCTCTCCCCAGGATTATCGATCATGCATCCGTAATCCTTCAGTTAGTTGTCAACGTCGCCCGGTAATATAATAACCCGTTGGGCTTGCGGTCCTCCGCCATTGGTGCTCGAATCCAGCACGCTTTTAAATTTAATGCCGTCGTATTTTAATGTAATATCCGCTTCGGTTAATCCCGCCAGCTCATTTTCGTAGCTAACCAAATAGTAAAATGGCATATCCGGACTATACGGATCGTTGGTTAGATCGGTGCTGGGATCCACGGATTGTCCCGCTAAATTTACCAAATAATGGACGCCTCGAACCATTTTAATGGCATCGCCATTTTCATCATAACGATCGACAACCATATCAAAAATAACTTTTAATGTGGTATGGGTTTCGTCGTATTTGGTTGGGGTGCCGTACAAGCGTGATGCCGTGGCGTCACGCGATTCCATCAACACCTTTTCATGAACCAGTTGGGCTAGTGTAAATTCGGTTTCGGATTCCATTTGGACGTACATTTCAAAGTCATTTTTGGTGAACCGGTAATCGCCGGCTTCGTCTTTAAAGCTGACGTTGTTTTCACCTTTTAGCATAATGCGATTGCTGATCATGCTATCCACCGCTAGGCCCATTTGATAGGCATTGTACAAGTGCGCTACGCGTTCTTTATCTTGTTGGGTTAGGGATGCGATGCTAATAAAAAAGTAAATGGCCATAGTGCCTGCAATGGCACCTGCCATTGTTAGCAGCTGAGCGTTTCCTTTTTGACTGGTGATAAATTGACGAATGGTAGCCAGTAGGTGTCGAATCGTTGCTATCACTACGTGTTATCTCCTGGTAAAATAACGGTTCGCTCGGCGTAGGGTGCTTCACCGTTGGATTCTAAGATGGTATCAAATGCGTAGCCCTCACCAGTGGTTAAGGTAATCGCGTTGTCGGTTAGGTTGTAATCACCGTATGTGCCACTGTCAATGTCATCGGAAAAGCTAACAATATAAAAAAACGGTTCACCAGGGCTATAGGGGGCGTTGTCTTCGTAAACATCGCCGGCTAAATTAACCAAATAACGAATGCCAATGACCTTACTGACATCGTCTAATTCAAATTCAATTTTGATTTTTGTGGCGTTTTTATCGTAGGGTTTATCGTGGCCCCCTTCGCGCAGGGCGGTTGGATCGTTGTACGATACAATATACCCATTTTTTTCGAGATCACTTAAGCTGAGTATATCAAAATCATGAATGCCCGTGATATCGGCCAGTTCGGAGGCGCTAAATTGGCCTTCGCCGTTGTGAAGCAGGCTGTTTTTGGGGTAAGGAAGCGTTTCTAAATACGTCCCAATGTAGGTGTCAATTGACATGGCCATGACGGTGGCGTTGTACAAATGGGTGGTACGCTCTTTGTTTTTGACACTCATGTCACGCAATGCGGTAAAGAAGAACATGCCCATGGTTGCGATGAGGGCGGTGGCACTGGTCAGCAACAATGCATTCCCACGATTTTCAGTAACAAACCATTTACAAAATGTTAGTAATTGTTTCATGTTTCCCCCCTTTCGTTTTAAACAATATTCAAGTTTGCCGTAGACCCTGGGGGCCTACGGCACGTTCAATACTGCTTACGACGGTGTTGTTATACTATACCTCGTCATCCTGAGGTAATACTACCGATACCTCTGCTTGAGGACCACCATCGACGGTTGATAGAATTCCTTGAGGGAATTGGACTAAGTCGACCGTTTTGGTTAATCCGGTGGTTGCTACTTGCGAGTCATCCATTAAGATGTAGTAGAACGGTGCGCCATCCACATACGGGCTGTTGGAGTCAGCATCCGGTGCTCCGGCCAGGTTAACAAACAAGTGAACATCCGCCACCACCGCTGTTGAGTTGGAATCGGGTGTAATGACATTCCCACTTGAATCCGCGTATTTAATCAATACACCGGAATTATCGAGGTCATACCCAACATCCGTTCCACTTCGAGCGGTTGCCGTGGGGTCATCTGCAGCAATAATAACCGCTTTTTTAATCATTTCTTGTAGCGTGATGTATGACCCATTGTGGAATAGCTCATCAATGGGTGCTTCAATATCTTTTTCAATATTGTTGCCCAATCGCGCTTGATTGACGTCGGCACCATCAATTTTTGCTTTTAACGATTGCCCCATTTGATAGGCATTGTATAAATGCGCAACACGTTGTTTGGAGTCGTCACTCAATGTGGTTAATGACACAAAGAAGTAGACACTAAATGTTGCCGCAATCGCACCCGCTGTCGCCAATAATAATGCATTTCCTTTTTTGCTTGCTAATGATGTTAGCAATTTATTTTTTAGATTCATGGTTAATTTTCCCCCTTTAGTTGTTGAACCAGCTAAGTTAATACGATTTAATACCCTCCCTTTTTTTGTATTTTAACTTGTAGTTCGTTATACCGCCCTTATGGGGAATCAAAACATCGATTTTTTTTAATCTATTAAGCACAGTAAACAGGGGGAAGATAGGGCAATCGGTTGGGATTATAAGGGGTTTTTTTGAAAATAGGTGGTGATTTCGTTGCAAATATGGGTGATATCGGTGGGGGTTAAGTCCCCAATAGTGGCCATGCGAAATGTGGCATGCTCACGAAGCTTGCCCGGATAAATGGTAATGTGGCGTCGGTATAAATAATCATGAAAGTCCTCAAATGAAAACCGGCTATTTGGAGGAACACGGTAGGCGGTAATGAGGCCGCCATGGACCTGCGAATCCACGAGGCTGTCAAATCCCAGGGTGGTCATGTGGGTGTGCAGCTGCTGCCATGCGTTCCGGTAGCGGGCGTATCGGTTGGACACCCCTTCAGTCATTAATTCCCGTAAGGCTTCGCGCAATGCATACAGCGTGTGGACGGGTGGGGTGAATTGAAATTGATGGATTTGGTAGTGGGCATTGCTATACAAATCCAAGTACAGGGATCGTTTGGGGCCGTTGACAAGGGCCGCTAAGGCCGCTTTTTGAGAAATGACCATACCAATCCCAGCCGTTCCCTGAATATTTTTATTGCTACTGGCCGCGCAAAAATGAACGGTATCGGTCATCATGTCCAAAGGAGCGGCCCCAAATGAACTCATGGCATCCAGGCAAACAATCAGCTGATAGTGTTGCGCTAAGGCCGATATGGGGCCTAAGTCATTGAGTAAGCCCGTTGTGGTTTCATGATGAACCAGTGCCAGATGGGTGAATCTGCCTTGAGATAGCAGGTTATCCAATGCCGTGTAGGGAATGGCCGTGAAAGGCGGTGGTGAAAATACGGTGTGCGGTAACCCGTGAATGGTGGCGATTTGGATCATCCGTTCACCATAGGCCCCTTGATTAATGATCAGAACATGATCGGTATCGCGAATAACGGACGATAACATGCTTTCCACACTGGCCGTACCGGACCCTGAAAATAACGTCACCGTTACCTCATCGGATTGATGGCTAGCGATGGTTTGCAAATGCTGTTTAATTTCGGAGACAACCCCGGTGAATTCGGTTTCTCGGGGGCATATGTCGGGCACAATTTGGGCGTATTGAACGGCTTTGGATAGGGTTGCGGGCCCGGGATTTAGCAAATACCGGCGTTCATGGTGGTGGCACCGGTTACGGATCTTAATATCGGGGTACAGACTGAGCGCGCGATTATAGTGATCCGGGGTGTCGACTTCCATAACATGAATCTCGGGATTATTGAGAATACGAATGGGGATGTGCTGCGATGATTCGGTAAGAATGGTTTCGTAATCCACCATCCGTGTGGCGTGGGTTTGGTAGCATGTGGCCATACGATGCAATAAGTCTAAGGAACACTTGGATATACCCGATAGCACATGCTGCAACTGGGGGTCGCCGTCCGCTTTTTTTGACATGCTGACCAAATAATCCTGCGGATTAACCGTTATAAATACCTCGTCGCCGTATCCATAATACGGTGTCGCTAAAATACTATTGGGCTCCGGATAATCATACAGATAAGAAATCGCCCGTTTTTCGTAGATTAAGTCGGATTCCAGCAATAGGATCGGACCGTTTATATAGGGGATAATCGCGGCCAATGTGTGCATACTCCCCGATGTGGCAAAATCGGGATTTTTAATGCAGTGAATACCGGGGTATTGGTTGGATAAGGCGTCATACCAATCACTACCGTGACCGGTACCAATGTAAATGGTGGTGATCCCATTCGCTAACAGTGTTTGAATGCTGGTTTCAATAATAGGCGTGTCCTGTAAAGGCAGTGCCCCTTTGGGCAGATGACTCGCCAAATGGGGGCGAAGGCGTGTGCCACAACCAGCGGCAAGAATAATGGCTGTATTAATCATGGCAATTCCGCACAAAGGTCATAAATCGTTGGGCTACGTCAGCGGGGGATAGCGTCGGGCGTCCCAACTCACGGGGGCTTCCGGGTGAAATGCGTACATAAATCCCGGTCAATAGCGGCTTTTTTTGCCACAGTGTTAGGTAGTCGCTCAACTGGTCCAGTGAGGTCGCTGCATATACACGTGGGTAGTTCATGCTGGCCGCACAGCCTAAAAAATCAACGGCTTCCGATGCCGTTTTTTGCCCGCCAGTAGAATCATGCACGCCATTATCCAATAGAATATGACACATATTTTTGGGACCATAAAATCCTGTAGTGGCCCAGCTGCCGAGACGCATTAATGCGGCACCGTCGCCATCAACCACAATGACGGGTAATCGGGGTTTTGCGTAAGCCAATCCCAATCCCAAGGCGGATACACAGCCCATCGACCCAATTTGATACAATTGATTGGGGGAGTCCCCCAATGCAAAGCATTCCCGACCGGTTTTGCCGGTTGTGGATAAAATGGCTGCATGAGTATGCTTCAAAATACGGTTTAGCGCATCGGTGCGTGTTCCAATGCACGGGGGAGGGGTATGATCATGATGGGTGTCGCTATAGGTAATGGCGGTTTGATGCTGCTGCAATGGTTCGGGTGCGAAGGTCCCTTTGGGAACCACTAAGCAATAGGGTTTTCCCGATTCAATAACGGCGTTAGCCGTGGCCAGTTGTGCTGTCGCAACGGATGGGTCCATGCTTAATACAGCGTAATCAATCGTCATTAAACGTAGCATATCCAGGGTAATGCGTCCCATAAGATCGTGTTGGGGTTCATCGCTAATATTCGGAGCTCCCCGCCAACTCATAAGAATCAATACAGGAATGTTAAAGGGATGAATGAGCGATGTTAATGGAGAAACGGCATTGCCCAACCCGGAATTTTGCATGAGCATCACCGATTTTTGGCCACCTAAGTAGGCGCCGGCACAAGTGGCAATGGCATCGCCTTCATTGGTTGCCGATATATAACGCCCTGTGTTCATGGCATAGTGAATTAAATCTCCCAAAAATGAGCAAGGTACGCCACAAAATAACTGGAATCCATAATGGGTTAGTGTTTGACCAAAATCGGCGGACTTAAGCATACAGCGATTGCGCTTTGGCGATATCCAACACGGTATTCATATCGACCCAATCATGGGTTACAAAAATAATATGGACAGGGTGGCGTTTAATGAGTTCGTTAAAAAATGCGGCCATGGATAGGGTTTTGATATCACCGAATGGTATCGCATCGAATACGGTTTGGATGGCGGCTCCCCCGCGGGCGTTCCATGCCATTAGACCAATAAACTCACCATGAATAAGGGATTCATGAATATCGCCTCGCCCCATGGCGATTAATGTGTCATTTTGATGAATGGTTAGGGGGTTGTAGGCATGGGATGCGGTGACATAATCCCGGTTGGTGGCAGTACGTGGGCAGGTGGCATCCACAACAATGCGAATATCCGCGCTGCTGCTCAGGCATTTGTGAATAAAATAATCATTAAACATAATATCGCCATAGGCTAATAGCCCCGGTGATGAAAAACCATCGCGTGCCAGGTACATGGAATAGACCTCGCTGGTTGTTCGGTAGTCATCGTTATCAATCAGTCGCATATTTGTATAGGTTAGGGCCGATTTATGGTGACCTCGAACCAAGGTAATGGCATGAATCCTGTATCGGGCATACAAAGCTAGCTGAGTATCCAAAACCGTTGTATCGTGTACGGGCAGCAGGCATTTGGGTTTAGACGCCGTAAAGCTTCCCAAATCCGCGTATCCTGCGCATAAAATGGTGGCTGAAAATTGACGGTCAACATTGGGTAAATAATGGTGCTCTGCAGCAACCAATTCATCCGCCCCTTGAAGACGAAAAATTTCCGATACCGATGCCACATTTTGTTCAATATGGCGCAGGTGCTGGTCGTCAAAAATACGTTTGGTAGCGGTTTGCATGGCCTGAATCGCCGCACGGATGGTGTGATTGGCCCAAATAATTGTGGAAATACCCAACTCGTCAAATAACGATGTGGGTGTGGCATAATATTTTGTGGGGACAATGACAATCGGTGTGCTGCGTTTCCAATGACGCATAAAGTCAACAATATCATCGGCGGATGATTTCTTACTATGAATGAGTAGTGCGTCCGCTCCGGCATCTGCATAGGCGTGAGCACGCGTTAGGGCCTCATCCAAGCCAAGGCCGGCAATAAAGGCCTCAATACGTGCAACAACACAAAAATCAGAATCGGACTGTGTGTCTTTGGCTGCCTTTATTTTACCGCAAAATTCGGATGTTTCAGCTAATTCTTGCTGCTCACCATTAATAAATGAATTGGTTTTGGGAAATAGTTTGTCTTCAATACAGACACCGGCGATCCCCCGCTGTTCCAATTTATGGACCAGTCGTCGCACGTTGTTAAAATTGCCATAACCGGTGTCCCCATCCAGTAAAATAGGGATCTGGGTTGCGTCACTCATAAATTCCAACACATCGATGATTTGCGTCCACGATGCTTCATTGTTATCGCGAACCCCTAAACTTGCGGATATGGCTAACCCACTGGCCCAAATGCCTTTGAATCCCACTTCTTCAACAATTTTACTGGAAAGTCCATTATGGGCTTCCATTAAAAATGCCAGAATAGGCGATGTGAGTAGTGATTTGAGTTGCGTGGTTTTTTTCATGATGGATCGGGGTGGTTGAATAATTGGCAGAGTTTGGAATGAGGGGCGTATTTTTTGAGTAAAAATGAACACCAGGGTTTGTAGGTACCCACGCTATTTACGCCGGAAAATTGTCCGGGCATATCAAAATCCACAAAGGGGGCGTTCAACCATTGGGAGAGCTGGCTTCGGGGTCCTGCGTGACGGTCGCGTTGCGGTTGTCGCCATTTTGGTCCATATAATTCCTGAAGATACGCTTCAACATTGTGAGGGATGTAGTAGGTTTGCCCGCCCCAGGATAGGGGGACGGGGGTTTCAAAATAATTGGTTTTAAAATTGACATGATCCACCAACCATTTATAGCCCAGACAACGAAAGAAGGGGTTTTTTCGTTTTATAATAACCCATATGTCGATGGGTTTGGTGGGCGTGCGGTAGGTCACCGAGTAAACGTTTCGACTGTGGATATAGAACCCGTGTTTAGCTAGGGTCGGGGTTAGGGCGTTCAGCGCATCAAAATCGGCCAAGTACACCCCAAAATCCGCATCGGTATCGTACTCAATTAATTGCGTATCTCGGTAAATACCCAGGCAGGTGCCGTATAGCAACACCAATCGAATCCCTGCCTCCGATATAATCGTTCCAAATTGCTGAACCGATTCACTAAAATCGATGGTCGACTCCGTTGGGGGGAATGGGAGTATGTGGGGTGTAAAATGCGTGGGAATATCGGTGTTGGAATGAATGAATGGCATATAAACGTCTCGTCGATTAGTATAGCATTAAACGGGTTTATTTACAGGGTTGCAATCAGTAATACAATAGCCAGCCCTACAATAATGCCGCCAACAATATCGGTTGGGCGAAACCGCTCCTTAAAGAAATAGTGGGTGATTGCAATAGCAAATAGACATTCAATTTGCCCGACGATTTTAACGTAGACCACATGTGTTTGTTCAAATGCAATAAACCATCCAATTGATCCCATAATCGCGGTAAAGCCAATGGCCATCATAGGGTATATGTTTTGCTTCATTTTAGCCAATTGACCCCGTTCGTTAATCAGCAAATACCCGCCTAAAATAATGGTTTGTAGGATTACCATGGTAAGTAATGTTGTGGCACTGCTTACAAGGGGTTGGTTTACATGTAAATAATAGCTGGCTTGCTTTATGCAAAACGATCCGAATGCAAAACATACCCCCGATAATGTTCCAATAATCGCGGTTTTGTAGGATAGTAACGTCAATAAACGCCGAAAATCCCCGATAGGGCTTGGTATTGATAATATGATCACCCCACAAACACTCACTATAATGGCAAGAACACGTAATAACGATAGCTGCTCTCCAAAAAATGCAGCGCCAATAATGGCGGTTGGAATAACCTCTGTTTTAGCATATAGGGTGCTGATGGTAAAATTTGTGTGCGAGAATAACCATACCAACAAAAACGTTCCTATCATTTGAAACATAGCGGCTAAAAAACTAGCGGCGATAAATGCCGGTGTTAGTATGATGGCTGGGGGCCCCCAATGGCGGGCCATCAAAAAATAGATAATGGCAACGGGTATTCCAAAAGAAGATCGGGCCCAGGTAATACTGGCTATTGATAAGGATGCCTTGAGATGTTTTTGTAAAGCCGTGCGAATGGTCTGTGCGAATGCGGCAAAAATAGTTAATGCAACCCATGGCATATAGGTTGAATTCTATAAGGATCCCGTAGCTACGTCTAGTTTTCAAGCGGGGATAACCGTTTTAGATGGCGATTGTTGGCAACACGATCGTCTGTACATCCCACTTTTTTTGGGAATAGGATTGCGGGAATGCGGTAATTTGATACAATTCGTATAATGGTTACACATCGCAGGTATTCCCAGGTAATAATGGCCGTTGGTGTGGCGTTGGCGGGTATCGCGGTTTTGTTGGGGGCATTTGCAACCCATGCGTTACGCGATGCGATTTCCGAAGCCAATCGGGTTATTTTTCAAACAGGGGTGCGGTACATGATGTGGCATGCTTTTGGGATGATTCTATACGGACTGTATGCCGACCGAGTGGCATCCGCGCGATGGCCGGGATGGCTTTTTTTGATGGGAATTTTGGTGTTTTCGGGCAGTCTGTGTGGACTGGCCGTCACGGATCTGCGGTGGTTGGGGGCCATTACGCCCCTGGGGGGCCTATGTTTTATGGGGGGATGGGCGGGTTTTTTGGTTCAGATTTTAAGGCGCAATCATGATGAGGCAGTGTAAGCGTATGCATGGGGGTCGCCATCAATACCGAATGATGCAATGGCTACTCGCCGCTATAGTGGCGATGGGATGCTCGGCGTATGCTCAGGTAACAACGCCGGTTTCGGATCTTGATTTGACCCAATATCAGGGAGACTGGTTTGAAGTGGCCCGTATTCCCAATCGATTTCAAAAAAAATGCCAAAAAAATGTTATGGCAACCTATCAATTGCGGTCGGATGGGTATCTGACGGTCACCAATACCTGTGTTAAAAAAAATGGTAAACGCGCGATAGCAACCGGGCTTGCCAGGCGTGCAGATGCCGGAACCTCCGGTCGGTTAGCGGTTAGCTTGTTTGATGTATTGGGGTGGCGGCCGTTTTGGGGGCATTATTGGGTCTTGTATCGTGATGACACATATACGGTGGCGGTTGTTGGGGATGACCGGGCGCGCTATGGTTGGGTATTGTCGCGCCAAAAGACCCTTACAAAGGATCAGCGCAATACGGTTATGGCGATACTGGACGCTAATGGGTATGATGTGCAATCGCTACAGTTCACTGTCCATGATTAATACGATATAGGGCTATCAATACAAGGTTATTGGGAGCCCCTCAGATGGCTTGGTCGAGTGATTGTGGGACACGGCTCTTTTTGACGAATTGGGGGTGGTTAGGTTTGGCGAATGACCATGAGTTGGATGCGATTGGCATTATCCAGGCACCGAAATAACCAAAATGGGCGATCAAACACATAAATGGTTGTTCGACCAACGCGGTCCTCGCAGGAGGGTAATAGGGGTAATTGGCTAACAACCATGGGGTAATAGTGACTGATGCTGTTTTTGAGTACAGATTGTTGCAGTTGGTTATAAAATTGGGTGTGTGTGCGAGAAAAAGACCATTCCAACAGCAACCAATGTGATACAAATACCAAACCAGCCAGCACGGGCAAGATCAGTAAAACGCTACCGGATAATGTTGGGTAGCCAGAACGACCAGTCATGGGATGGTGTACCAATGTCTAATGACACATGCAGTTGCTGTGAGCTTGTGGTGCAGGTGATGGTTTGGACGTTGGGAATGTTTCCGATGTAATGCGTATAAAAATAGCTCGATTCATGGGCTCTTTTTTGACGCCGTAAACGATGGTTTTTAACCGAATAACAAATCACATGCAGATTTGTGTGAAAGCAGCATGGGGATACCTGGGATTGAATCCATTGGCTATCGGTTAGTAGGGTTGTGTACATATCCATGTGTTCAATGCGGTGCTGCAGCGTGTTGATGGCGCGCGCGTATTGGTTTCGGTGGACTAGCCATTGATGGATAATGGGTGGGGCAATAACGGTTAGTACGGTCATCCAAATCAGTAGTTCCATTAATAATGTGCCCTGACATCGATTAGGGGCAGGCATGCATCATTCCACGATCATCTTGGCAGAATTTTAGGGTGGTGGCGGTAGTAGGGGGGTGCGTTTCCATGGTTTTATGAATGCGATTTACAGCGGTGATCCAAAGGTGGTGTTGTGTATTATTGTGGTGATGCACCCGCATAGCCCGATGAATAGCGCGCCAGTATAGGGGGCTTATGGTGCTTAGTATAATGATAACAAGCCATAGTTCTAGCAATAGAAAGCCACGGTAGCGGATTTGTTGAGATGGTCTTTGAGGGATTACCATGGGTATCCGATACCCCCTTCGCCGGGCCGTAATGTTAAGGTGTGATTGATGCCATGACAGCTATCGGATTCACGGGATGTGCCATTTGGTGAAAATCGAATGCGGCAGTTGTCAAACGGAACGGGGTATTTGGCATTGAGTTGCTGATTATGAATGACTAATTGGGTTTCCACGTGGTTATTGATAGCCGATAGTTTGGTATAAAAGGCGGTGATGCCAACAAGCGTGTGTGATGAATTATGATTGTTCCAATACAGGTTTACAGGTATCATTAACGGCATCACAATGCCCAATAATGTTACGACTACAATAATATCCATGATTGTCCCGCCCATATAATGGGATTATAGCCTGCGGATGATGCCCGTGTCTAGAGGGGGAGCACTTCACGGAATGCGTCGAAATAGGACCTTTTGGTTATCAACAATCTCTCTAAAATACGGTTCGACACGGTGCATGTCGATCACATCTACGGTATACGGTAATCGCGACTCTTCAAAAGCGCCCTTTAATTGCGTGATGATGGTGAAATCGAGTTTATCGCCTGCATCAAGTGCTATGTCTAAATCAGAATAGGGTTGGGCAGTATGGTTGGCCCGTGAACCAAATGCCCAGACCGTGCAGGAATTTGGTAAATGCCGGTTCAAAATATCATGAATGTGTTGATAGTGTTCCGGTGTGATATCAATATTATTCTCCATAATAATCACAAAGTTTTTTTAAAAAATAATTTAATTCTTCTGAAAAACCATCCAGTTGAGAGATAATTTTAATGGCCACGTCTTCATCATAGCCATGGGAGGTCGCATTTCGATTGTCTTTATAGTGGCTCCATACATCCCAACTGTGTAACAATACTCCCTTTTTAGCGCCCAATCGGACAATAGTGGCTAATGACTGGGTATCGATGTCACTTTCCCCCATATTTTTTAAGTGTCTAATGAGCATTTTCTTAGATAAGTCATAACAATATTCAAATCGTTGAATAACGGAATCCCGAACAAAAGTATTGGTTTCATCTTTATTGTATTCATGGAGCGCATCGGTAAATGTACGAATGGCTTTACGAAATGCAGTTACGTTTAACGCCTCTTTTTTTTCTGACATTTTCTTTGTCCTATTAAAAATAGTATACGTTAAAGACAGGGGTTTTTGAAACACATGTGCTATTGCGGAATACACATGCAGATTCGTGTGAAAGCAGCATGGGGATACCCGGGATTGAATCCATATATTACATTGCTTTAAAATACTAAGTGTTTTTATAGAATAAATGAGTCATAATAACAACAGATGGCACGGCAAACGAAATATCAGAAGGATGCGTATAAAAAAAAGTTAGTCGAGTATGGGTTATCTATAATTAATAGCGGCCATTCAAACGTTACAATGAGAGAGCTGTCTCGACTGTCAAATGTCTCGATTGGCACTGTATATAATATTTTTCCCAGCTACGATAATTTCGTTTTTCATGTTAAGTCAGTTATTTTAGAACGGTTACTTGAATGTTTTTTAACTCCCGACCTATCAAAAAAAAACTTTCAAAAATCAATTAATGAGCTAACTCATATTTTTTTCAACTACATAAATGAAAATAATTTATTGTGGAATTTTTTAATTTCTACACAGACGCCTTCTAAGTCAGTGCCTGACTGGTATCAAGAAAAAATTTGCAATATCCTAGATGCTATTTCAAAAGAGTTTAAAAAAATTCCAAATATTTCTACGGAAAAAATTGAATTATCTGCAATAATTTTTTGGTCAAACCTGCAAGGACTTGCTTTAATTAAAGAACATCAAAAACTTGATTTGGTAACCTCTCAAACATATGAAAAAATTATTGATACATTTGTTGAAAGCTATCTTAATGGAATAACAGTTGAAAAAGAGTCTTGACATATTATTGAGCGGCGCTCAATAATATGTCATATGATTGAAATGCTATATATTTCAGGAATTAGTCATATGACGCCAAAAACGAAGGTGTCATCTGAGAATTTAGATAAAAAGTGTGGTGTACCAATTGGGTCGCATAATGCAAGCTCTGGCGTTAAAACAAGGTATTATGGAGTAGAAGAAACGGCTATCGATATGTCAGAAACTGCAATAAAATATCTTTTAAAAAATTTTAATTTAAATAAAAATAGTATAGACTGTCTGCTGTCTGCTTCAGCGACAAGTCATCAAGCCATCCCCAATAATGCTTCTCACATACTAGATCGTTTACATACGGATAGTCCGATCCCAGCTATTGATATTAATACAACTTGTTTAAGTTTTTTGTCAGCTTTTCACATGGCGTGTATGTATATTACCAGCGGTGTGTATGAAACTATTTTGATTGTTTCATCTGAAAGAAGTCATATTGCATTAGATGATCGAGATATAAAAACACATGCATTATTTGGTGATGGTGCGGCTGCGATACTTATTAGTAAATATCCATTGCATGAACGAGCGATTCCATTTTCAATGAGTGGATACTCATTTGAAACTCACCCAAATACAACGTTATGTGAGATAAGAGGGGGTGGATCAGGGTTGAATATTGTTGTTGATCCAGATCATGTGGCTGAACATCATTATTTTAAAATGGATGGGAGCAAGCTCTATAAAAAAACGTCTAAGCTGTTTTTAAACTTTTTGTTTGCTCTTTTGAAAGAGGCGAATCAATTATTGGAAGATATTGATTTATTTATTCCCCACCAAGCCAGTCCTGCAGCTCTGAAATTAATGACTAAACATCTAGGAATAGACTCAAGTAAGGTGTTGTCTATTGTTGAAGATTTTGGGAATCAAGTGTCAGCTTCTTTACCGACAGCATTATCCGTAGCATTCCAAAATGACTTACTTAAACCGAACAAAAAAATACTGTTATGTGGAACTGCTGCAGGGGTTAGCCTTGGCGGTATAATCCTGGAGTTACATGTATGAAAAACACCGTTATCGTAACAGGTGCAACGGGATTTCTTGGTAAGAGAACGGCGCTTTACCTAAAATCGTTGGGATATGAAGTATACGCATTGGGACGTAAAACTCAGCTAAGCACTTTTTTTGAAAGAAACGGAATTCGGTTTATATCGGGGGACCTTAGTTGTTCGGATGTACTGGATCGATTACCTATAGCGGCCTATGATTTTGTGCATTGTGCAGGATTCTCTTCTCCTTGGGGTAAAAAGAAGGAATTCCATGACTCTAATATAGTAGCAACACAAAACTGCATAAATTTTGCACTTAGTAGAAATGTGCGGAGATTTATCCATATTTCATCCCCGAGCATCTATTTTGATTTCAAAAACCGTGAGCAATTGACTGAGTCATCATATATTCCTAAAAACCAGGTCAATTTTTATTCAAATTCTAAGTTAATATCGGAAAAAAAAGTACTCTATTCATTTAAGACGCAGGGATTGCCCAGCATCGTTTTGAGGCCTAAGGCTATTGTTGGAGCAGGAGATGCCGCTATCATGCCAAGAATATTACGATCTTTAAAAAAGGGGAAGCTTCTTTTAATTAATCAGGGACGTGCAATGGTTGATGTTACACATGTCGATAATGTTGTTTTGGCTATTCAATTGGCGTTAGAAGCGCCTAAGCGTCTTGAGGGAGAGAGTTTTAATATTACAAATGGAGTGTCGCATTCGATAACATCGCTATTATCTAAGGTTCTAAAGGCGCTTAATGTAGGGTATCAATTTCGGCATATTCCGTATCCTATAGCGTATATGAAGGCGAGTGTCGATGAATCACTGGCTCGACTAACGGGTATTGAACCTGTTCTTACACGATATTCATTAGGAATCGTTTCATATTCACAGACATTTAATATTCAAAAGGCAAAAAAGCAATTAGGGTATGCGCCAAGGGCTTCGGTTGAAGATGCGATCTCCGAGTACGTAAATAGCTCTCAATCATGACCCAGCTCTCCGTTTTTCAGTGTGGATATTGTTCTCAGCTTGAAGCCTGCAGCATTCGAGGTGGTCGTTTAAAAATGATACCATTTCCAGCACTTTCTTTTTTGATTAAACGACATAGTGGAGAGTATGTCTTATTTGATATGGGATATGGTCAGTTAGCATTAAAATATGGTGCTAAATTCCCCAATAGGCTTTATAACTTAGTGACACCAATGTCATTAGGGGCAAATGAAGACTTGGTCAGTCAGCTGGCCAATAAGGGCGTTTCTATGGCTGATATTACATATGTTGTTCTATCTCACTTTCATACAGATCATTTAGGAGATATTGTTGGTTATCCAGATAAAGATATTGTGTGTTCAAAAAGTGCTGTTGAATCGGTTAAGGGGTTGTCTCGATTAGGCTTAATTAAAAAAACTTGTTTTAAAGAATTATTGCCTGCAAAAAACGCTTATTTTAGATTTATTGAAACATTTCCCAAAGTAAAAACGGGGCTACCTCTATTTTCGGAAGGGTTTTCTCTTTTTCCGGAAGACGATCTAATTCTTATTCATCTGCCTGGACATGCCAAGGGGCAGTATGGACTGTACCTTCCACAAATTAATACATTTTTAGTGTCTGATGCAGCTTGGTCGATTGGTGCAATAATGGAAAATAGGTTGCCCCCATCAATCGTACGATTTATTAAGGATGATTGGGCCGTGTATAAGCAAACGTTTAAGCAATTGCACGCATTAGCAAAAGCTTGTCCTCAGTTGACACTATTACCTACTCATGATTTGAAAGCGTTGGGGAAATTGACTTTTTATGAGAAAGATTAAGCTGTTTCTTTTGTTTTTATTGGCTAAAAGAAGAGCCTTTAAGACGAGGCGTCAGTTGTTGGCCTATCAAAATAAACGATTAAGAATTTTTTTTAGATGGCTCAGGAAAAACGCTAGGTATTATGAAACCTATACATCTTTTTCGCAGCTTCCCATTATCACAAAACAGGATATGCTGGATTCTTTTAACGAGATAAATACCGTTGGGTGCACACTGAAAGATTGCTTGGCACAAGCCCATCGCATGGAACAGACCAGGGATTTTAACGACACTGTTAGTAATGGTATTTCTGTCGGACTATCAACCGGCACAAGCGGTAAGCGCTCTGTATTTTTAGTCTCAAAACAGGAGCAGAATCAATGGGCTTCAATTATGGCGTCAAAAGTACTGGGTTGGTCACTATTTAAGTCAAATAGAGTGGCCCTGTTTCTAAGAGCCAATAACAATTTGTATGAAACTGTGGGGCAGGGAAATGGCATTCAATTTAAATTTTTTGATTTAATGCGCCCCTTTGATCAGCTGGTATCCGATTTGCTTGACTATAATCCAACAATATTGGTGGCCCCGCCGTCTATTTTGAAAGAAATTGTAAAGGCGCTGCAATCGAAAAAGATAAAAATATCACCTGGAAAAATTTTTTCTGTTGCTGAAACATTGTCAGAAATTGACAGAATTTATTTAGAGTGCTTTTTTAATAAAAAAATACTTCAAATATATCAATGTACGGAGGGTTTTTTGGGTATTTCTTGTCAATATGGAACGATTCATCTAAACGAAGAGTATATTAGATTTGACAAAAAATATCTTGATGAAAATCAGGATAGGTTTATGCCAATAATTACTGATTTCACACGTAAGTCTCAACCGTTTGTCAACTATTTATTAGATGATATTTTGCACGAATATAAGGGCCAATGCCGATGTGGCTCTCCTAACCTTGCAATTTCATCAATCGAGGGTCGACAAAATGACTTGCTATATTTTCAAAGCAAGATCCAATCCCATGCCAAAACGGTTATATATCCTGATTTTATAGAACGCGCTATATTGGCTTGTTCTGTAGATATTGAAGAATATGAGGTAAGACGCGTGGCTCAGGAAACATTGGAAGTGTTGTTGCTTCCAAATACGCCCAAAATTCAAATTCAGGTGAGGAAGGCTCTGGAGTTGCTTTTTGACAAATTTCAAGTGGTGCCTACCAAGATTCTGTTTAAACAATGGGTCAAAAATCCGTCTATTCTTCAAAAATATTATCGGATTCAAAACAAGTTAGATGACTAAACGAATTTTGCTTTTAGGTGCGAGAGGACCTGCTACATTGGCGCTATGTCGCTTACTTGGAAAAGAGGGTCATGCGGTTTCAGTATTTGATAGTGTACATCCCGCAATCGCCTTTTCGTCTAAGTATGTACAAAAGACGTTTGTAGGACCGGCCCCTTGTGTAAATGTGGTAAAATTTGCTGAATATTTATCTGAAATAATTGTTCAGCATGCGATTGATTTGGTTGTGCCTACATGTGAAGAGATTTTTTATTTTTCAAAGATAAAGCCCTACTTACCTAAACAATGTCGCTATTTTTGTGATGCGTTTTCTAAACTAGAAAAACTGCATAATAAGTATGTGTTTTCACAGCTCACAGAGACGTTTCAAATTAGAGCGCCTCATACGATTTTGATCCAGGATGCAGACGATCTATCGAAGATATCGCTCAACAATTATGTGCTTAAGCCATCTTTTTCTAGATTTGGAGAAGAGACTGTGCTTCACCCTTCTGAAAAAGACAAGAGTAGGGTTCTCAACACACTTGATAAAAAATGGATTGCACAAAAAAGGGTAGATGGTGAGGAATTATGTGCGTTTGCTATATCCCAGGATGGGAGATTGATTTCTTGTGTGGTTTATCATCCAAAGTATCGATACAAGACAGGGGCAGGGGTTTTCTTTGAGAGAAAACAGTGTTTTGAAATCAATCAATTTTGTTCTGAGATAGTAAGAGAGCTAAACTTTACAGGACAAATTTCCTTCGATTTTATTCGCAGTTATTGCGGTGAAATTTATGTTTTGGAGTGTAATCCAAGGCTTACTAGTGGGATACATTTATTTTCGGAGAAGGCTCGACTATCAGCGGCTTATGTAGATTCAACGAATTCAAGCTTTATTGAACCAGATGGGCCAAATGCAAGTATAAAACTAGTTATGCTGTTGACTTTTGGGAAACAAGCTCGATGCGTTGGCTTGAAAAAAACGATTTTAGATTTTTGGTTGTCTAAAGATATTATCTGTGAGACTAAGGATTTTTTTCCAACAATTTATCAGTTGTATTGCTTGGTATTTATGAGCTTAAAAGCCTTGTTGCGAGGGGAATCAATCGAAAAAACCTCAACGAGTGATATTGAATGGAATGGAGATGCCATTGAGTTGGTCAATTACAAAAACTAAAGTGTCTCAGTTGGGTAGTTATTTTGATTTGTTTCTAACAGGGAACTCTCAGTCGCTTATTCGGAATGTTGAGACAGACTGTTGGGTTGTGAGTACGATGAGGGCAGCTTTTCCTGTCAGTATCAATAATGATGAATATGAAAATGCTTATGTGTGCTCTCTTTATACAGCATTTATTCCGTATGCATATCAAGAAGTCGAAAAAGTCCCTAATTTTTTGCTAAAGATATTTTTAAGAGGCATTATTTTTTTGTTTAATCATATACTTAAAATAATTAAGATTAATCGGGTTGTTCAAATAAACAACTGGATGCTATCCACAAACTTGTATTTAAAAGACCGTTATGATGATTTAGATGAATTAACGACACAGGTACTATCTGTATTTCCGGATCACTATATTCTTTTTAGATCACTGAACAAGTATACAAATGAACCCATTATCGAAAGACTTAAGGATGTGGGCTATGTTCCAATTCCAACACGTCAAGTGTATTTGTTTGATCCAAAAAAAAATAACTTTAAGGATAAATACAACAATAAGCTTGATGCAAAGTTAGTCTCTAGAAAGGGGTATATTCTTGTGGAGCATGACAGTTTTCAACAAAGTGATTTTGGCCGAATTGGGTCACTTTACAATAAATTGTATTTGGATAAACATTCTCAACATAACCCTGCTTTTACAAGTCGTATATTGGCGTATTGGCATAAAACAAACTCGATTCAGTACTATGGATTGAGAAATCAGTCGGGACAATTAGATGGCTTTATTGGGATTTTTGAAAAAAACGGTGTATTAACAGCACCTATTGTTGGCTATGATACAGCACTTCCACAAAAAGAAGGTTTGTATCGGCAGCTCATGAGTATTGTTATTCAAAAATCGATTATGGAAAATAAATTGCTGAATTTAAGTTCAGGGGCAAGTGGCTTTAAACGATTGAGGGGTGGGGTGCCAGAGATCGAGTTTGCAATGATCTATGTTAAAAATCAAGCGTTTTATGCACGATGGACTATCATGCTGATAAGCACGATATTACACCGTTTGGGCATATTTATAATGAGGCGGTATATGTTGTGAACTGTTTTTGTGAGATAATGCGCAACTCAAATGCTATTCGACAAAGGACGTTTCGTCCATTTAATGTTGTGTCCAAGGATTGCACGACGGATCGCTTCTCTGAAACCGACGCCTATTGAGCCATCCTGCTGATTTCTAAAAGGTTTAAGCCATACGGATCAATTTTTTGCCAGAGTGGGTATCAATGTGACAATTGAGAGGCTCTTCGACGTGGCTCGATTCCGATTAGCCATCGGCGAATGGTTCCTTGAGCGGAGTCGGATTAGTTGGTGAAGAATGGAAATTATCCAAAGTGGTGGGGCGTATTGCTCTAATGAATCAGCTGCTACATAATGATTACCCATACTATGAATGATCAACATGGTTACGGTTGGTACGTTTAAGGGGCTTTCGTATATTCACGCGTATTTTTTTGGCGATATTTATGACTTTTCATAAAAAATTCGTGATAAAAATAGTTCAAAGGGTACGTTTCGATTTATGCCAGTGATGTACCTTAAAGCGGCATTAGAGTCTATTGATGCGATGCCTCAGAGTGATTTTGATGCGATTATCCAAAATTATGTTGAAATGAATATCGCACACCCGTTCAGAGAGGGAAATGGCCGAGCCACTCGCATCTGGTTAGATGGACTATTGAAGCAAGAAATTAAGCGGGTTGTTGATTGGAATCAGGTTGATAAAGAACGCTATCTTTCAGCTATGGCGCGCAGTGTGGTGAATGATGTCGAAATTAAGGCGCTGATAAACAGTGCCTTAACCGACCAAATTGATGATCGATTATTGTTTATGAAAGGGGTTGATGTGAGCTATTTTTACGAAGGCTATAGTGAATTTAAGACGGCGGACGTGTAGCGTGATGTCGCCCCTATTGCAATGCCCTGAACTGGATGAGTCTGCAAATGGGGATGGTCTGGCGGCAAGACGCTACGCGGCCTGATCCGGCGCAGGGAAGCTGAATTGGACGCAATAAGTTAAGGTAATTCATACCAGCTTCCACGGCCTTTGCCGCGTAATACCAGGTGGCCTTTCTCAAGCAGTGCCTTAAAGTGCTTTCTGATGGTGTTACGGTTGGCACGGCTAAGTGTCACCATATCGGCCATGGTTACCCTTCCGTGTTGCCGTGCATGATCCAGAATTTGTATGGATAGTTCCGGCAGGTTCGATAGGAGTATTTTTTCGCGTTCTACCTTTTCGGCAAGATTGCGGGTTTGCTGCGTCAAAATCCGCAGAAAATACTGCAGCCAAGGTTTTCAGTCCGGGTTTTCAGTGCGAATTGTGACTTGCGTCTGGTGTAAGGCCAGATAGTAGCCTTCTTTGTTTTTCTCGATCACGCTTTCCAGTGAGCTATATGGCGCATAGGCATAACCGGCACGACGTAAAAGCAACGTTGTCAACACACGGCTCAACCGACCATTGCCATCCTGAAACGGCTAAATTTCTAAGAACACCACGATAAAAACACAAACTGAGATAGCACTATGATAAACGTTACCCACAAACGATGGTCAGTAGTATGGGGTCTGCATAATGCATTGACATAACGAGCCCACCGTTGATACAGTTATTGGTATGAAGGTACGGG
>JALQXX010000060.1 GCA_023262965.1 Candidatus Marinamargulisbacteria bacterium | reverse complement strand
ACACCCTTCTCCCGCATTATCCGGCTGGCCGAACCGCTATAGCATACACCGGCGTTCCCGAACCATCCCCCCGAGGCGATACAGCACCCTCATCGGGTAACGCCCCCATCGCATCCGGACGATCGCAACCTGGATCCGCATTCGTGCTCGGCGGATCCACAACCTGACATTGAACGGAATCAGCCGTTCTAGGACACAACGCACTATCGGGCCTACCTACAGAACCATTGGTCTCCTCTGGATTGTCCCCCACATTCGACGTTATTTGTACTAACGGAATTGACTGCGAATGACTAACACGTCGATTGCGAGAACCACGTATCGACGGCATGTGACGCCTGGATCGAGAAAAACACGATTGACACCACGCCTTTAACGCGGCAATCAATGATACCACAAGGCCAGATGCCGCCCCAGCTATCATCGCTTCGTTGGTTATATCATCATACTGATTCATAATGATATCCTCAGGCTCTCCTTTAACCGTGAATAAAAACCCCGTTTCCCCACGCCAATTATTATCACTGACCGCAATTGTGATTTTGTACTCCCCAATGTCCGCTTCTGTCGGATTTGCCGACAACTGCACCGCTTTTGCCTTCTCAAAATACGCAATCTGTAACCACGAATACGAACTTTGTTCCACCGGCGTTCCGTCAATATGAATGGCCACATTTATATTCAAACTATTGGCATTATGAAAATGATCTAATAAAGGAATTCGACTAAAATAAGTGCTCCTTTTAATGTGACATGATTGATCATAAATACTGTTTTTTATAACCCCAGGATTGTCCGGAGGCATCGTTGACGGCAACGGGGTAGTTGACGGCAACGGGGTCATTGACGGCAGGGTTGTGTTTTGGCGTTGACTCTCTCCCAACAACCGCCGCTGATGGTGCGCGTACTCCGACGCCGATGACGCGTGATTCGCTCGCGTTGCCAATCGCATCAACACATCCGCCGCTATCTGCCTCCCCTTCGCACTCCGCAGATCCGGCACCGATTTCACCATCCCCTCAAGCGTATCATCCCCATGACCCCGCCCCCAAAATACCCCCATGTCATCCCAAACCCGAACCGTCCCGCGTGATGGATTCTGGATCACTCCCACCCTACCCAAAAAATCCGTCACCAGTTGCTTGTCCTCACCCACAAATCCCAAATCGTCCAAAAAGGCCGGATTCTGCTGCACCGCATCCCGAATCATACCCATCCACTCCCCCCGATCGCTTGGATTGCGTAAAAAAGGATGCGCTGTAATCAAATCCGCATGCCTTAGCACAAAGGCATCCAACGTGTCACTTAAAACCAACGCCTTACCCGTCTTCTGAATCGAGGACCCCTCCTCCCGAACCGAACCCAAGGTCCCCCTCGCCATTGGCGATTGCCCCCTAGATCCCGTGAATAACCCCGAATTTACTTTGTACAATGATTTTGATAGCATAATTACCTCTTTCTTATAAAAAATTACAATCGTCTACACGCCTTTTGGTACGACGTCATCATGCATCGGACCGAACCGTTACAGGGTATGGTGACGCGCATTCTTGCGGATGATTTATAGGGCCCAATACCGAATCCGCCAATGTACCGGTGGTTGGTTGTGACGGATCATTTTGTGGCAATCGCGCATCCACATTGGAACCACTGGGCAGACCATTGGATCGGCATTGACAACACCACACCATGCACCGTATTAGCGCCACAAATATGGCCGCAATACTGCCTGTGATTGTCCCCACAATCAGGGCCCCTCTTGGCAACGCATTGGCGTTGTAGCGAACAATCACCTCCTCTTCTTTAAATACTTCAAACGAAAACTGTTGCTCCACAGGGCCATTCCCATCGTCCATTACAACATCAATTGTATATGTCCCCACATCCGCAATGCTGGGATTGGCCGCTAATTGAATGGCTTTTGTGTGATTTAAATACGCAATCTGCAACCACGGATACGTATTGGTTTCGGCGGGATCCCCGTTAATGCGAAATGCCATCGATAATTTATTCGCGTCTAGACGATTAAAATAGTCACTGACTGCAAAATTTAAAAATATGGTATTTTTATCCGCGCCATACCGTACGTTAGGGAGTTTGTTTTTACTGGATTGAAGACCGTCCGCGCGACTATCACTAATCGTAATGGTGATCGTTTCTACTACAGTATTGCCGTCATTATCGATGGCTTGAATCCGAATTTCTAACGATTGTTTTTCGTTGTAATTTACAGACTGCCCCAATATTAATTGGCCCGATTCAATACGGACATACGCATTATCGGGATAGTTAATGGTATCAATCAATTGGTATGTATGAGCATCATTGAAACGCACATCCAATTCCCCTATGTCGCCGATTACCGTTCCTACTGTCAACGATTCGGAAATTTGAATGGTTTTG
>JALQXX010000059.1 GCA_023262965.1 Candidatus Marinamargulisbacteria bacterium | reverse complement strand
TCTCGCTGAAACTGAATTGAGCAGCCCCTGACGCTGTCAAGCGCGACGATTGATCATCCAGACTGTTATTCTTAGTAACCGCTTCGTTCTCTTCAAAAAGAATATCACTCAAATCAAGCGAATCAGATTCATGCGATTGAGAACGGTAAGATCGATGCTCGACTGGTTCTAAGGCGGCTGCGAGTCTGGCTCTGGGGCCGGCTGCAGATTGGCCTGGGGCTCCGGCTCCGACTGAGGGGGCGGGTAATACTGCGGATTCGGTTTCGGGATGAACCTCGCTTGGTTCTGTGGGCCTAACACACCGATCACCATAACTATTAAACGGATTCTCACACCGAGCAAACACCACCTCAACTGAACTATTATCAGGATCATCCAAATCACTAGTCACCCCATGCTGCGAGTATCCTCTGTTACGCAAATGCCGATCACGCGACTCAGACTTTATCGACGTCTGACTCGGCGATATGCGCGAATTAATCCATTTGGTACCCTCACAAACAAGACTTTCAGAATGATCTTCATTCAAAACAGGCGCCTTAGGGAGTAAGTCATCCGCAGGATCCGAAGACCGAGGTGACAATCTTGAACGAGTATCGTCTATTCCAATTGAATCGCCCAATTTTAAAAAATTACTAACACAGCGCATATCCGCGTTTTTAAAAAGCACCCTATCTAGTCTCAATGGTTGATCGGGATTATTTTTTAAAGAACATACTGCCCCCAACAGTGAATCCGCTTTTTTTTGTGACATATTTTTAGAATCAAAAACGATCTTTGCTGATTCCTGTATTGTATTTTTTGATTTTAAACGTGGTGTTACCCCTGTTAAATTATTATGCTCAATAAACACCAAAACATCTTTAAAATAGGCGGTTAAGGCGGTGTCATTTTGTTTCGATGTCACGCATCGATCATTATTGAAATCCGATTGGCTATAATCGGTTCGGCGCATTCGCTCAAAATCCGTAAATATAGCCAATGAATCGCTTGCGGAACTTTTTCGAATGCTCTTTACCACATAGTACAGTGTCTCAACCATTTCTTTAGTGGCATTGGTTAATGATTTGCCTTGACAAGCACCTTTTAACTTGCCATCAATATATATACATATCGCATTCATTACTTCTGAAGCCGTTTCTTTTTGATTACAACATGCAAACAGCTCTGAATTTTTAGATGCAATCCCAAGCAATATTTTTTTAATATCGTCATCTGTTTTTATTTCCAATTTATGTATAGACGACTCAAACGATCCTTTTGTTTTAAATTTATTGTTACTTATATGAACATGTTTAGATACACAGTTTAAATACATACACATCTCCAAACCCCCTTCTGTTATTGCGTCCCAAAAATTAAAACACCTAACAATTACCTATATAATTATCGTAAATAATAAAATATAGTTTCATCAATGTATGATATTTTTAAACAGAAGGGCTTGTGCGTATAGCTCACCTATCCTTCTTGTGATTTGGAACGAGCCGGGGCCAATTGCCAAAACCTGTTAACCGGGGCGTCTAAACGCGCGCCCCGGCGACATCCCCAGACCGAGCTTCAGCTCGAGTATTGCCACGACCCTCAGCACCACTACACTTTTTTTGAATCAACTTTAAAAAATCAATCCCAGACTGAACCTTAGCTCGAGCCAAATGAAAACGATGACGCATTTCTTTAGTATTACCTTTGGCTTGAATCATTGCTTCGCGAGGCGATTGAAGCACAACGGCATCCCCCTGACTCGCAGACGCAACCAAATACCGAGCCCTATCTGAACTGTAGAGCATGCGCCTATACTTTTTAAACTCAGCATTCGCCTTATTTAAATCGTCATCCGCCTTATCAATCATAACTCTATATTTCTTAACATCCTCCACCGCCTCATTCACACCTATATGCCACAGCGCATATGAATCCATTCCAGAAAAACCCTCTACAAGCTTAATTAACTCCACAAATGCATCTGGAGAATACACGGCATTGCCACTTTTTGTATCTTTAGGCGCGAACTTAGACGCCTTTTCCGCTAAAATCGCACAGTGCCGTATATAAGCAATGGCCTTTCGTTGCGTTTTTTTATCATCAACTTCGGCCGCATGTGTGGCCGCATTATTCGCCAACTTTAACCAACTTTTCACATACACATTACAAGTCTTTTGATTAACCGGATGTTTAGCAATAACGTTCAATAATTTCACAGCCGCATCCATACGCTTCATCTCAGCAGTCACAATAGACCGATCCGCATCAGGAATTGTAGACATAGCACTGGCCACAAATGCATTCGCCCTACTAATCTCCTCCGCTCGAACACGATCATTATCCACCATAGCTGCGCGCACCGCATACTGCTCAACCTCAAAAGCCACCCCATTAACAAATGCCTTACGCTTAGCGATATTATCATCTTGGTTGGCGCCCCCAATACCGTCCACGCTCTCTTTAAAAGAAATCTCGCTGAAACTGAATTGAGCAGCCCCTGACGCTGTCAAGCGCGACGATTGATCATCCAGACTGTTATTCTTAGTA
>JALQXX010000058.1 GCA_023262965.1 Candidatus Marinamargulisbacteria bacterium | reverse complement strand
CCATAATGGCAAGCCCTCGAATCGCCCATGTTGCCAACCCTCGTGTTGTTACCGGTAAGCCATAGGATCGTGACACCACACCGGATGGTTGAGCCACGCCTCCCCTATTGTGTCCGTTTACGGATCCAACTGCATTCATAATTAACACGTCCTTTCAAAATACATCCTAATATTTAGTCCTATAGAACTAAAAAAACTTAGTAAAAACTACCACTAATCTATCATTTGCTTGTAGATTGTTCAACTGTATTGACTCGGCAAAAATTCAGTATCTGATTGACTTTTTTATTATGGAATATCGTTACCGAACAATATATACAGCGCCGTCATCTCCAGTCAGCACAACAAACGCTTTCCCCGCAGCAATCGAAATAATCGCGGTGTCTTTTGGAATAGGACCCTCACTCATACTAGCCGCAGATGCATTTCCCAGAACAACGCGTGTATGGTGATAGTTCATTTTATCAATCATTTCAGACGCAAGAATTTTGACACCATCGTGTCCTGTAAAATTTGTATCCTCGCCCGGTTGGTCCGGCAAAAACCACTCGTGCAATAAAAAACCTTCTTGATCGGGATCATTAAAAACATAGCCATTATCATAATATTTATTGGCCTTATCAATATTTCCATATATCTGCGCATTCGCTGTTGGAGGCCACCCCTCAGGATCTTTATCTTCTGTGATTCGGGGTGAAGCATCTACATCTACCGTACCATCTTTGTAGTACATTGGGTCACCGCTTAAAACACTATCATGATCAAAATCAATATTAAAAGATTGACGTGTTCGTTGAATATATTCGCTAAAAACATCTTCTTCGGCATGAAAATATTCTGGTATATTTACAACACTTATTATTTTTTCAGAATAAGCTATCACAAACCGAGACACATAATTTATATCAAAAAAAACTTTATAAAAGAAAGTGTTGCAAGGGTCGTCGCAGTCATAGAAATAACTATACCCTATCAATAATGTCTGTGGTGGCAATAGTGGCTGCATGCTGATGCTACTGCCGGTTCCCGAAACCGATATAGGACCATCTAAAATATCATTATCACGCCATTCAAATGGATTTGGAGCAACAATATCGTTTTGTAATCCTCTATATGAACCGAAGCCCGGTAAAATCACCTCGTTATTACGCTTTGCCATTGCTGTAAAAGACACATCTCCTAGACGGGGATAGTTCTGTTTTAGGTCAAAATTATCTCTATTTACACTAGATTTTTGCAAAACAAACCGAAATTTTTTATTAAACGATTCATACGGCGTATTCCCATCATTAAATGACACCGGCTGCATGGACGTAACCATTCGAAAAAGCAATTCAAACCGTGGATCAAAAAACACATACGAAAACGGCACCATCATCTGCTCCGTATACACCACATCCCCCGACATGCCCATCATATTGGATACATGAAGCCCCTCCGTAACCGAGCGGCATTTCTTAGTCACCGAAACCGCTTGAAAATCAACCCGACATACCTGGGAATCCGCAGCCGCATACACCCCTTCACCCCCCACAACAATTGGTATTTGGCGAAGCAAATCGGCATACCCAATATTCTCTCGCAATTGAACCGTCAAGTCCGTGTTGGCATACACCAAATCGGTTGCGGTTTGATAGTAAACACGCCCCTCACTCACTCGAATACGCCCCGCACCATTTGATTCCTCCACAGTCGCTATCACCTCACCCGTAATACCGTCTACCTTCGATACCCCTTGACTGTGCGCTACATACACATACAGCGCATCCTCTTCCACCGATAAGGCTATTTGATAACCGGTTTTTTTAGACGAATCGATTGTAAACGACGGTTCAACATAGCCTGAGGCCGCTGAAAAAGTCGATCCCTCCACATAATACTTGATCACGCGTGAGGAACTGCCATTCACGGCCAACATAAACACCGCTTTCTGGCCAGCCGCATTGGACACTATTACAGGCGTTGCATATACAATCCCCCCATTTGGAACCTGCAATGCCTGTTGAATCGAAAAACCATCGGCTATTGGATACTTTGAATACTGACTCGCCTGATCATCACCCCCGTACCCACCCCAATCAACAACATACCCCTCGCCATTATCTTGAATGGGCTCGCCTATGGGAGGAGACGGATCGGCCGGGGGTGACACGGGAGGCGTTACGGGGACTGAATCATCCGGAATTGATGTCTCCATTGAACCCGATGAATCGATGCCCTTACGCGCGCAGGACACTACCAATAAACACGCCACAAAAACCACACAGATGTACTGAACAAATCGAAAGGCAGTACTATTTACTATCATAATTATTATTTTTATACTAAGGTTAAGGGTACCAAATAAATCGGTGCAACTCAAGTTGGTTTAGATGATACGTTATATTATTCGTTATTTTTGCTTCAATCCAGTCGTTGTCAATATTCTGACCTTGGCTGTATTTATTGGTGGCTTTTTAACCCTACAAACCATCAATCGTGATGAACTTCCCGATATTACATTTAACACCATTCGCATATCTACCAGCTACTATGGGGCCGCTGCTGAGGACGTGGAATCCCGTGTAACCGACCCCCTTGAAAAAGCCATTCGTGGATTGGATGGTGTGGCCTGGCTGACCAGTAATTCCAGCCAGGGGCACAGTATGATTTATGTGGACCTGGAATCGTCAGTATCCGATATGGATGCGGCATTGAATACTATACGAAATGCGATAGCACGTGTGGATCTACCCGATGATGTAACCGTCCCCCCCACCGTAACATTATTTGAAACCAGCAAAAAAGCCATTATTGATATTGCCATTTTTAATGCCAACACCCACGTGTTAACCGCCGATCAGCGTCGCGACCTGCAAGCAAAAACGCGGCTATTGATGGATCAATTAACCCAATTACCCGCCATTTATGCCGTATCGTCCACCGGGTATTTGGAGGAACAGTTAACCATCGAAGTGAACCCAAATGCGTTATCAACCTACAGTATGGATTTAAGTACTATCGCGAATGAAATTCGGACCAATCATGTGGATTATCCCGCCGGAACACTGGATTCCCCCCGCCAAGAATCGATCACGCTGTCCCATTTATTGGATACCCCCAACGCCCTCAGCCAGCTGGTGGTTCAAGGGGGATTTGATAGCCCGCCGATTCGACTCAGCCAGTTGGCAACCGTTG